>JASHWN010000236.1 GCA_030044035.1 Xanthobacteraceae bacterium | reverse complement strand
AATACGAGAAATGGGGCCGCGTCGTGCGCGAGCACGGCATCCAGGAGACGCCGTAGCAAGCAACGATTTTACATCGTCATTGCGAGCGAAGCGAAGCGATCCAGTGCCGTGCCGCCGCTCTGGATTGCTTCGTCGCTTTGCTCCTCGCAATGACGATCGTGAGGTATAGCGTTCACCCCGGCCGGTATTCGCCGGTGTGCGGGTCGCGCTTGAGCGTCGGCAGCGTGTCGCGGTCGACCGGCTGGATCGGCGGCGCATCGCGCACGCTGTCAAGCTCATCGTTGACGCGACGCGCTTCCTTGACGCACCAGCGCACCAGCGCCGCTGCTCCCATCAGGCCCAGCGCCAAGACAAAGGCCGGCGGCATTTTTCGACCTCCTTAGAGCCCGTAGCGCGCCCAGATCGCGCGGGCCTCGAGCGCCGATATGATATCCGCAGCGAGGCCGCCTTGCAGCAATTCGTTGCCGTCGCCGATCGCGCTGCCGACGCCGGGAATCCGCCGCCCGAGCCAGCCGCGCTCGGCGCTCACCAGCGGTGTTGCGACCTTATCGCCGAATCGTTCGCGTAAGCTGCTGCGCAGATCGCCGATCGCGTCGACGAGGCCGAGTTCGAGCGCGCGGCGGCCGGTCCAATAGGCGCCGGAGAACAGCTCGCCGTCGGCTTCGTCGAGCTTGCCGGCGCGGCGCGATCTGACCAGCGCGATGAAATCGTCGTGGATCTGCCGCTGCAGCTTTTTCAGCCGCTCGACGTCGCCTGAGTCCTCCGGCAGGAACGGGTCGAGCATCGCCTTATGGTCGCCGGACGTGTAAAGCCGCCGCTCGATGCCGAGCTTGGCGATCGCCTTGTCGAAGCCGAACGAGCCGCCGACCACGCCGATCGAGCCGACGATCGAGTTCGCATCGGCGACGATCTCGTCGGCCGCGCAGGCGATCATGTAGCCGCCGGACGCCGCGGCATCCTCGACGAAAGCAATGACGCGGCGATTCTTTTCCGTCGCCAATTCGCGAATGCGCTGAAAGATCAGATGCGATTGTGCCGCCGAACCGCCCGGCGAATTGATGACCAGCGCGACCGCGGCGGCGCGACGCGGCGCGAAGGCGCGATCGAGCATGCGCGCGGTGCCGGCAAGCGACAGACCCGGGCGGAGCGGCGTCGAAAAACCGATCACGCCGGTCAACCGCACCACCGGCACGAACGGCGTGTCGCCGCGCCAGCGCCGCGGCAACAGCGGCCGCAATGGCGCCACAGCTCGCCTTGAAAAATCCTTGAAGCCTTCAGTCGACCACAAATCTGTCATGCAATTTACATAGGGCGCGGCGCGCAACGGCTCAAGTAACCGCACGTTAACGCGTGGAATGCTTCTTGCTTAACATAATGATGCCGGAACGATGAGCTACATGGCCCGACTATGAAGATTTATATGCTGCTGATGCTGATGGCCGTGTTCGTTGGCTATTCCTATGTTCCGGTGCGCTCCCGAGCGCAGGCGCGCGATTCGGCGCCGCCCGATTCGCTGCCAGCCTATGCCCAACGAATAAGCAGCCGCTGGATTTAGCGGTCGGCCAGCGGCAAGCTTGCGCCGCTGCGCAACACCGCTTCGGCTTGCATAGTCGGCTTGCCCGCGGCATCGGCGAGTACAAGACCGGGAAGCAGCGCCAGCGGTGCGCGGCTTGCTTTCATAGCGCGCGCCAGGACGCGGATCGCCGGCGCATCCGGCTTCGGATAAATCGGCAACAGCGTCACGGCGCCGAAATCGGCGGCGAGCCCGGCCAACACCTCCGTAACAGCGTCGGCGCGCCAGATCAGCGTCAGCACGCCGGCAGGGCGCAACAGTCGCGCCGCGGCTTGCAGCCATGTGTCGAGCGTGCCCTTCGGCGCCGTATGGGCGGCGCGGCGCAGCGGCTCGGGCGACGGATTTCCCAAATCGTTGAACGGCGGGTTCATCAGCACGCAATCGGCCGATCCGGCGGCAAGTCCTGCTGCAGCGAACGCTTCGGCAGGCGCGCCGACATCGAAGCACAGCGCGCGTACTTGTTTGTTCATCCCGTTGCGCGCCGCATTTTCTTCGGCGAGGGCCACCAGCACCGGATCGATGTCGACGAGCGTGACCCGCACACCGTCGACGCGCGTGGCGAGCGCCAGCCCGGCCGCGCCGACGCCGGCGCCAAGATCGACGGCGTGGTCGCCCGGACCTGCGGCGGTCGCCGCCGCCAGCAGGATGGCGTCGTGACCGACGCGATGGCCGCGCAACGGCTGGCGCAGCACGAGACGGCCGCCGAGCACGGCGTCGTCGCTGGTTCCGTCAAGCGGATGTGGCGCGACCATCGCAATCTGCCGCAATCGTTGCCTAAGCCTGCAGTCGTTCGCTAAGGTGGGGACGGTGTCTTCGTTGTTCCGTCCCGCGAGGAATTCGTCAAGCCATGGCCGGCGCCGCGCGCCTGATGCAGGCGATCCGCATCCGCGACACCACGCAGCCGTTCGATCGCCTGGTCAGGTTCAATTGGCCGGGCCAATTCCTCGTCACGTTCGCCGGCATGCTGGTTTCGTTTCTGATCGCCGGCTTCTGGTTTCCGTATTGGCGCATCGTCGATATGGATTTCATTCTGGTCTATAATTCTTTGCTTCTCAATGCGCATCTGCCGCAGGAATTTTTCGACCATCCCGGCTATCTGCCGATTCTCTTGCTCAGCTATTGGCTGCGCGCACTGCACGCCATCGGGCTTATTTCCGTCGATTCGTTCAGCGGTGTGCCGCCGATCGGCGATTTGAGTGCGTTCGGCGCGGCGTGGACGCCGGCGACGCAGGCCGGCCGCGTTCTGTCGCTCCTCACCGCAATGGCCCTCGTCGCGGCCTTCATGTATCTGCTGCGCGCGCTGGTGCGCGACTGGCGCATTGCCGGCTTCGGCGGCTTTCTCCTGGCGTTTTCCGGCGGCTTGGCCATGGAGATGCGCATCATACGCACCGAGCTTTTGTCCGCCGGGCTGTTCATGATTGCGCTGCTCATGCTGTTGATCGCGGCCAAGCGCGGCGAGCGGCCGTGGCGCCCGGCAATCGTCGGCATCGCCAGCCTGCTCATCACGCTCGGGATGCAGAGCAAGGTGCAAGAGTTTTTTCTGATCTGCGCCCTGCCGATCCTCATGCTGCCGTTCGGTCCCGATGCGCCGGCCAAAGCCGATGCGCAAGTCGATTTTTGGCGCTCGCGCAAAGCCTGGGCGGAAGTGGCCGCAGCCGCTCTCGTCGCGGCGTTCGGTGCGTACCTGGCCAGTGATATTCTCAGGCTCGGCTTCGCCGATACAAACCATTCCGGCGTGACGCTCGGCATCGGCGCCGCAACGTATTGGTCCCTGCTGGCCGGATGGCTTGCGCTCGGCATGGCAGCCTACTGCGTCGTTTGGCGCGTTGCCGCACTTGAGGCTGCGGCTGCGGCACTGGCTGCGGTCGCCGGCTGCATGATCGGCCTTTTGGCGCTTTACGCGCGCTTTCATCCGGAGAACGTGATCGTCGTGTTCCATCCCTTAGAAACGATGTTCGCCTGGGCGGCGGCATCCGATCCGCGGCTCTCCACCGGCAGCTCGCTGTTGAGCCCGGCGCGCTTGCAGTTTCTGATGGACGCCATCGCCGGCGTGATCGCGCGCCGGACTTTCTTTCTGCATTCATCGCCGCGGCCGACGGTCTTTCTCGAATGGTTCGTAATCGCCGCGACCGTCATCGCCGCGCGGCGGCGACAATGGCGCCTGGTCGGCTGCGTCGCCGCTCTTATGTTCACCGACTGGGCCGTCGACTTACTCGACATGGGCCGGCGCCTGCAGCTCGGCTATTTCCTGTACACCGACCCGTTGGCGATCATCGCCGCCGCGCTGCTGATCGCGGGTTTGAAGGACCTGCAGCAACATCGCTGGACCTATCCGGTCGGCGTTGCGCTGGTGGCGAGCACCATCGTCGTCAGCCAGGCCGAACCGATCAAGCACGTTTTGCGCACCGACAGTCCGCAAGTGCTGTGCGAAGAGGCTTACCTGCTCTACTACCCCCGGCTGGGCCGGCCGCCGTTCTGTCCACCGCCACGACAGTCGCAGCAAAGCTCTGCGGCAAAAGCTGCGTTACAATTGCAATAGAACGAAGAATTTTGCCGCTGCGAGGTCAGTTCATTTCGAACTCGCCGAACGCGCCGGGAGCCGTTGCGTGACCAGTAAATATGCGCTGCAGCATCATGTCGGCGACGGGGCGCTTGAAGTGGAAGATGTCGTTCCAGAGATCGGGACGCTGTGAAAGCCATTCCGGACGATCAAAGTCCCAGACCGGCACGAGCTTGGCGATCATGTCGACGATGCGCTCGTTATCGGGCATTCGGGCGTCGCTGGCGTCCTCGTTGTTTCGATTGAGGGGCGAAAACGCCACGACCAGTTTGATATCGTTTGCGCGACACAGCGCGAGAAAGCGGTCGAACAGCTTCAATTGACGCGCCAGATCGGCCCTGACCCGCGGCTGAGCTTGGTTCCGGGTCGCGCCGTCAGCTGCGGCGGCACTGCGCTCGACGGCAACCTGCGGACTTTGAAACGGCACCATGGCGGCCACAGCACGTTTGAGCTCGGCGTGCTGCGAAGCCGCGCCAGCCGGTGAATGATTGGCAATGGCGCGAGCGATATACCTTTTCCAAGTGTCGTATTGAAAGATCGTCAAATACCTCCACCAGAAACGCCACTGGCTTTCGCCGTCAATTTCGGGCGGCAGAAAACTGTCGGCGTTATTGTCGGTCCAGGGCTCCCTTCCGAACAGGTCGGAGTCGAGCAAAAGAAAGATCGCCCTCAGCTGCGAGCGACGGGCAGCCTTGTCCCGCAGCAAGTATTCGAGCGTGGGCAGATGGTCGGTCATGAGACCGTCCGGCACGGAGAAATTCACGACGGCATGAACGCCGAGATATTCGGCCAGCAGCTTGGTATCGAAAATTTCCCCGCGCGACGATCCAAATAGCACGCCATCGTACTGGTCCGGTGCGGCCTTGTAGACCTGAAGGTCCAGATACCGAACATTGGGATTGACAACCGGGACAAAAAGTTTCGTGCCGAAGACCCCCTGCGGATCGATCAGTACGTTAGCCGCCATTGTTCCGAGCAACACCATTGCCGCAATCGCGATGGCCGCAACAGCGTAAGTACGCGACCGCATGCGTGACAGCTTAGAATTGATAATAGAGAAATTCATTGAAATGCCAAAAGAACGTGAAGGATATCGCGAACAGAACGCAGACTGCCGCGAGCCACCCGAGCGAAGGCTGCCATGCCAGCGCTCGCAACGACCGCCGCCAGTCGGCATGCGGTTCACCCTCGCGGTAGCCGACCAATTCGATGGTATCGGGAACCAGAAAGGCCACCGCGAGCGCCGCCACGGTCGCCAATGTCGCGCCCGCAGACCAGTTCTGACCCGCGAGCCAATGGACCAGCGGTCCTGAAACATAGCCTTTGTAGATAAGCCAGCGATCGGTATCGACCGCGATGTGAGTGGCCGATTCCGGGCCATTGGCCAATCCCGCCATTGCCAGCAGCATATGCCTCATGGCGGTAAAATCGGCCGAGCGGAACATGGCCATGCCGATGGCAAATGCCGCGAAGGTCGCGCACCAGCCGACGAACGTCTTGAAACGGGTTTGTTGCCGATGACCTCGCAGCTGTCGCCATGCGTGATTGATGACGAGCAGAACGCCGTTGAAAGCGCCCCAGGCAATGAAGGTCCAATTGGCGCCGTGCCATAATCCGCCGAGAACGAGGGTGGCGATGAGGTTGATGGACCGACGCACCGGGCCACATTTGCTTCCGCCCATCGGGACATAGACGAAATCGCGAAGAAAGTTTGCCAGCGTGATATGCCATCGCCGCCAGAAATCGATGATGCTTGCCGACCGCAGCGGCGCGGCGAAATTGATCGGGAGCCGCAGGTTGAACAGAAGGCCGAGCCCGACCGCCATGTCGCAGTAGCCGGAAAAATCGAAGTATAGCTGCGCCGAGTACGCGAACGCAGCGCCCCATGCCGCAAAGGCGGTGATCGGTTCGCCGCGCGCAGCGGCGTCAAAGACCGGGGCGACATGCGGCGCCAGCGGGTCGGCTATGAGCACTTTTTTGGCGAGGCCTAATGTGAACACGGTCAGTCCAAGAGCGATATTGCCGACGTCCACCTTATATCGCAGGCGATCGGCGATCTGCGGCCCGAGATCGCTCCAGCGCACGATCGGCCCTGCGATCAGGTGCGGGAAGAAAGAAACGAACATCGCGTAATTCGCAAAGTTGATCTGGGTGCGCTTGCGCCAGACGTGCATGAGGAACGCGATCTGCACGAACGTGGTGAACGACAGCGCAAGCGGAACCGCCGGAGGATGCGGCGTCCGCGCCAGGATGACGGCAACGACGAAGTCCGCGTATTTGAAATAGCCGAGGACCAGGAGGTTTGCCGCTACTCCGGCGCCTGTGAGAAGACGTGCGCCGGCATCGGAAGCGCCGGCAATTGCGCGGGCGAGCCAGAAATTACCTATGATGGAGAGCAGCGGCAGGACGACGAACGGCGGATTCCACCACGCGTAAAACAGCAGCGACGAGAGCGTCGTTATGCAAGCCGCCGCCGTGACGCCATGGCGCGCAGCTAGGAAATGCGCGCAGAGCGCAATCGGCAGGAAGATGAAGATGAATTCCGAGGAATTGAACAGCACTCGATAGCCCGCACGAGGGAGTTTCAAATCCGCCGCATTGGCTAGCCGCTTGGCGGCAAACTTAGCGCTTATCCCCTCACCGGCGCATCGTAGGAAGGCTGCCGGTCAAAGGCAAGTTGCAGATAAGGCGCAAAGTTCCCGACCAGCACCATCGCAAATAGATCAACGGAAGCGCCGCCGTCGCCGCCTTCCTTCAACCCTTGTCGGGACGAAGCTCGTCGCCGTATCCGGCCTCGGTCAATAGCCGCCGCGCCGCTGGCGCTTCGTCCGCGTCGACCAGGATGCGCCGCGGAAAGATGCCGATCGAGCCTTCCAGCACGCTCATGTTCTGATCGACCACGATGTGATGGATGCGCGCCGCCTTCAACAGCGCTTCGATCGCCGAGATCAACACCGCATCATTGGTGCGGACCAGTTCGCGCATCGCTTCAGCTCCGCCGCCGTTCCTCGCCCGGCGCGCGCAGCGCCAGATAGGCGATGAGTTTTGCCTCGCGGCGCCCGCGCGTGACGGTGTCGAGAATCAAGCCGCAAGCGATCGACAGAAACGCCAGCAGCATCAGCCCGGTGGAGAGCACCGCGGTCGGCAGCCGCGGCACCAGGCCCAGCTGCAGATAGGTGATGAAAATTGGGATGGCGAGGCCGATGGCGATCAGCGCCAAGGCGATGCCGAACGAGCCGAATAGCGCAAGCGGCCGCTCGGCGCGGTAGAGCTTGAGCACCGTCCAAAGAATGCGGAAGCCGTCGTGCCAGGTCGACAGTTTCGACGCCGAACCGCTCGGCCGCGAGTAATACGGCGTCGCCACTTCGCCGACCGGCAGTTCGAGCTCGAGCGCGTGCACGGTCAGTTCGGTCTCGATCTCGAAGCCGCCGGACAGAATCGGAAACGATTTGACGAAGCGGCGCGAGAACACCCGGTAGCCGGACAGGATGTCGGTGAAGGCGCGGCCGAAAATGTGAGTGACGAAGCCGGTCAACAGCCGGTTGCCGGCACGATGGCCGCGGCGATAGGCCTTGTCGTCGCGGTCGACGCGGGTCGCCACCACCATGTCGAGCCGGTCCGCCAAGAGTTTTGCGATCATGGCCGGCGCGCTGGGCGCGTCATAGGTCGCGTCGCCGTCGACCAGCACGTAGACGTCGGCCTCGATGTCGTTGAACATGCGGCGCACGACGTAGCCCTTGCCCTGATGGGTCTCGCGGCGCACCACGGCGCCGGCGCGCTTGGCGGCTTCGATCGTGCCATCGCGTGAATTGTTGTCGTAAACGTAAATCGTCGCAGCCGGCAAGGCGGCGCGGAAATCGCCGATCACCTTGCCGATCGCGCGCTCCTCGTTGTAGCACGGCACCAGGACGGCAACCTCATAGCGGTCCATGGCGGCAGCTTCGGCGAGAATCTGGCTGCTTGACATTGTTCCCCTCCGCCGCCACGACCATAGCTGCGGCCGACCGGCCGCAAATGGCGACGAATGCTGCTCGCGATCCCGACGCTTCGCCGCTATCGACACGAAGGTATCGTTGCCCGCGTCACCATAGCGTTTCTACGGTGCTCCGTCCTGTACTACGAATGGATTTACGTTGAAAAAATTGGAGAAAATTTCAGTGGCCGTCATCCTTCCGTTCGAGAGCCGCGGCGAGCCTTCGATCGATCCCCTGGTGGACCTGGTTGCTGCCGACATGGAGCGCGTCAACGGCGCGATCCTGGCGCGCACCGGGTCCGAAGTGACGATGATTCCCGAGGTCGCCAATCACCTGATCAATTCCGGCGGCAAGCGGCTGCGCCCGATGCTGACCCTGGCGCTGGCGCGGCTGACCGGCTATGGCGGCGACGGCCACATCAAGCTCGCCGCCGCCGTCGAGTTCATGCACACGGCGACGCTGCTGCATGACGACGTGGTCGACGAAAGCGAGCTGCGCCGCGGCCGGCTCGCCGCGCGCATGCTGTGGGGCAACGAGGCGAGCGTGCTGGTCGGCGATTTTCTGCTCGGCCAAGCGTTCAAGATGATGGTCGAGGTCGGCAGCCTCAAGGCGCTGGAAATCCTGTCGTCAGCCGCCGCGGTGATCGCCGAAGGCGAAGTCATGCAGCTTGCCGCCGCCAAGAACACCGCAACCACGGAAGATGAATACATCGCGGTGATCCGCGCCAAGACCGCGGAGCTGTTCGCCGCCGCCTGCGAGGTCGGCCCGGCGCTGTCCGGCAGCCACAAGGCCGAGCAGGCCGCCTGCCGCTCGTTCGGCATGAATCTCGGCATTACCTTCCAGCTGGTCGACGACGTCCTCGACTACGGCGGCACCGCACAGAAACTTGGCAAAAACATCGGCGACGATTTTCGCGAGGGCAAGATCACGCTGCCGGTGGTGCTGGCGTTCCGCCGCGGCGGCGAAGCCGAACGCGCGTTCTGGCGGCGCACGCTGGAACGCGGCGAGACCAACGATGCCGATCTCGATCACGCCATTGGCCTCATGGCCAAGCACCGCGCGCTCGACGACACCCTGAGACGCGCCCAGCACTACGGCGCGATCGCGCGCGACGCGCTGGCGCTGTTTCCGGATTCGCCGATGAAAGCCGCGCTGGCCGAGACGGTCGACTTCTGCATCGCGCGGACGCACTGAGGCATAGTCGCCGCGTCAGCGGCCGCCGAGCGCGGTGGCGCGCACCCACCATTGCGGATGCCTTCGCGCGATCGTCTTCGCCCCTTCGATCGCAGCGGCGGCGGTCGAGAACAGACCGAAGCAGGTCGCGCCGGAGCCTGACATGCGGGCCAGCCGGCAGCCCGACAGCGCCCGCAAGGCGATCAGCACTTCGGCGATCGGCGGCGCCAGCGCAATGGCCGCAGGCTCCAAGTCGTTAGCCTGCAAAGCGAGAAGCTGCAGACATTGGTCGCGGCTCGCCGTCATCGTCAGCCTGCTGGCGTCGAACGCTGGGGGCTCGCCGGCCGCAATCCAGCCGGCAAACACCGCCTTGGTGGCAAGCGCCACGCCGGGATTGACCAGCACGGCCGGCAACGGCGGCAGCGCCAATGGCGCCGACAATATGTCGCCGATGCCGCGCATCAGCCGCGGCCGCGGATCGAGACAGACCGGCACGTCGGCGCCGGTGGCGCGGGCGGCGTCGAACAGCCGGCCATCGTCGGCGGCAAGATCGTTGGCGCGCGCCAAGAGGCGCAAGGCCGCAGCCGCATCGGCCGATCCGCCGCCGAGGCCCGCGGCGACCGGCAGCCGCTTGTCGAGATGGAAGGCGCCAAGGCGCAGCCCGGCGACGCGCGCAGCAAGCGCGGCCGCCCCCTTCACCACCAGATTGTCGGCGCCGTCGCCGGCCCGCACGGCGCCCGGCCCGCTGACCGTCAGCGCCAGTTTGCCGAACGGTGCGAAGCTTAATTCATCGCCGATGTCGGCGAACGCCACCAGGCTTTCCAGGTCGTGATAGCCGTCGGCGCGGCGGCCGACCACCCGCAGCGTCAGGTTGACCTTGGCAGGCGCGCTTTCGACCAAACTTTCCGGCGCAGCCATCACCCGCCGTTGCCGGCCTTCTTGCCCTTGAGCGCGTCCGCCGAGGAAGGAGCGTTATCGGA
>JASHWN010000235.1 GCA_030044035.1 Xanthobacteraceae bacterium | reverse complement strand
TACGAGCACTTCAAGCGGCTGTGCGCCGAGCCTCGCGTCGGCGATCTCACTGACGATCTCTGGCTCAATCGAATGCTGCGGCGGCTGGGCGAGGCTGCGATCGAGGAGCTTAAGGCGTGAGCGCGCCAATCGTCGGATTTGCCGGCCTCACGCACCTGGGCCTGGTGTCGGCAGTCGCCGTGGCGGCCAAGGGGTTGCGCGTTGTCGGCTACGATTCGGATGCAAGCCGCGTCCGCGAGATTGCAGAGGGGCGCCTGCCGGTACTTGAGCCCGGGCTGGACGATCTGGCGCGCCGCTTTGGCGCGCAGCTGTCCTATACCGACCGTGTCGGCGATTTGGGCGCCTGCGATCTCGTTTACATCGCGTCCGACGTTCCGACTGACGATCACGGTCAGAGCGACCTGTCGGGCATCTCGTCCCTGATCGAAGCGGTGATACCCGCGCTCGGAACGAGCGCGCTCCTGTGCGTGCTCTGCCAGGTGCCGCCCGGCTTCACCCGCAAGCTGCCTTTCGACGCCGCGCGGCTCTACTATCAGGTCGAGACGCTTGTGTTCGGTCGCGCCGTCGAGCGCGCCGTAAAACCCGAGCGTTTCATCGTCGGCTGCGCCGACCCGGCACGCCCGTTGCCGGCCGCCTACGCGGCGGTGCTCGGCGCATTCGACTGTCCCATTTTGCCGATGCGCTATGAAAGCGCCGAATTGGCCAAGATCGCCATCAATTGCTGTCTGGTCGCCTCACTCAGCGTCGCCAACACGCTCGCCGATCTATCCGAGCGCATCGGCGCCGATTGGCATGAAATCGCGCCGGCGCTGCGGCTCGACCGCCGCATCGGGCCGCACAGCTATCTCACCCCCGGCCTGGGTATTGCAGGCGGCAATCTCGAACGCGATCTCGCGACCGTGCTGCGGCTCGCCGAGGCTAATGGAAGCGAAGCCTCGGTGATCGCCGCCTTCGTCGATAACAGCCGCGTTCGGCGCGACTGGGTGTTGCGGCTGATTCATCGTGAGGTGCTGCCCCACAACGCCGACCCCACATTCAGCATTTTGGGCTTGGCCTACAAGGAAAACACCCATTCGACCAAGAATTCGCCGTCGCTGGCGCTTATCGCCGATCTCCAGAGCTGGCCAATCCGCGTTTACGATCCGGTGGTGTCAACTGGCGCGGTGGACCATCCGGCGGTCACCGCAGCACCCAGCGCCATAGAGGCTGCGCGCGGCAGTGATGCGCTCTTGATCATGACGCCGTGGCCGGAGTTTCGCACGCTTTCGCCCGCCGATCTCGCCTCCGTCATGTGCGGGCGCGTGGTCGTCGATCCGTTCCGCGTGCTTGATGCGGATGCGTTGCGCGCCGCTGGCTTTTCCTATTTTACGCTTGGTGCGCCGCCGCTTCGAGGCGCAAAGGATATTTGAGGATGATCGACCATCAAACAAACGTTCCGCAGCGGTCTGCGCGCGCGGTGGTGATTGGTGCTAGCGGATTTGTCGGTGGCGCGATCACGCAACAGCTGCGTAACGACAACATGCCGGTGCTCGGGATTGCGCGGAAGGATGTCGATCTTTTGCAGGAGAACGCGGCCAAAAAGCTAGCTGGACTCTTGCGCGCCGACGACGCCGTCGTGTTTGTCTCCGCGATCGCGCCGGCGCGCAACGCAGCGGCGCTGATGCAAAATCTCGTCATGGGCGAGCAGCTCATTGCGGCGTTGGCGATGCAGCCGGTCGCGCATCTCGTCTACATCAGCTCGGACGCCGTTTATGCCGATAGCGCGAACCCGGTAACCGAGCGCTCGTGCCGCCAGCCGTCGACGATGCACGGCATGATGCATGCTGCGCGCGAATTGATGCTCAGGGCTGAAGCGAAGGCGCGACTCGCCATTCTGCGGCCGAGCCTGCTCTACGGCACGCGCGATCCGCACAATGGCTATGGCCCCAACCGCTTTCGCCGCCTCGCCGCAAAGGGCGAGCCGATTACGCTGTTCGGCGAGGGTGAAGAGCAGCGCGATCACGTTTTTATCGACGATGTCGCTCGGCTCGTATCGCTGGTTCTGGCGCATCGCAGTCGCGGCGAGCTCAACGTCGCCACCGGGCGGTCCGCTTCGTTTCGCGAGGTTGCCGAACTGGCGGTGAAATTGTCTGGCAAATCTGTCGAGATCCGCGGCACGCCGCGACAGAATCCGATCACGCACCGGCATTTCGATATTACCGAATGCCTCAAAGCGTTCCCGCAATTCCGTTACACGCCGTTGCGCGAGGGCCTCGAACGTACGGCGCGTGAATCGGCAGGAGTGCCGTAATGAGAGAAGTGAACCTGCTTGCGAAACTGCCACGCGGGAAACGCAATGTCTGCGCCCGCGCCGAAGCCAAGACCGCAGAGATCATTGCCATCTCCCGCGAATATGGCGAGCTATATTTCGACGGTCCGCGCACCTACGGCTACGGCGGCTATCGCTATGACGGCCGCTGGATTCCGGTCGCCGAAGACATGGTCAAGCATTTCGGGCTCAAGCCGGGTGACCGTATTCTCGACGTGGGCTGCGCCAAGGGGTTCTTGGTCAAGGATTTGCTCAAGGTCTGTCCAGGCCTCGATGCTTTCGGACTCGATATTTCGGAATACGCCTTGATGAAATGCGAGCCGGAAGTGGTTGGCCGCCTGCATCTCGGCAGCGCCACCAAGCTGCCGTTTCCCGACAACAGTTTTCAGGCTGTGATCTCGCTCAACACCGTCCACAATCTGGACCGTCCGGAATTGATCACAGCGTTGCGCGAGATCGAACGGCTGGCACCGGGCCGCAGCTTCGTCCAGGTCGATTCTTATCGCACGCCCGAGCAGAAGGCCCTGTTCGAGGAGTGGGTCCTGACCGCCAAGTTCCACGATTACCCGGATGGCTGGATCAGCCTGTTCAAGGAGGCCGGCTACACGGGCGATTATTACTGGACCATCATCGAGTAACGGCCTAAAACTGCCCGGCCGCGCTTGCCGGCGGAGCGCGAGGGGCCAAAGCTGCTGACTTGACGGGAGTTTTCTGGCACGTGCCGCCGCTGCGGCAAGCTCCTTGCGCCATCCGACAGCCCGTTCAGGGAGCCGTACGATGCATGACGTGACCCGCCGGAATTTCTTCGATGTCGCGGCCGCGCGGGCGCGTTGCTTGCAATATCGCAAGCGCATCCTGGACATCTCCCAGCAAGTGCAGGCGCTGCACATCGGCTCGGCATATTCGTGCACCGAGATGGTCGACGCCATCTATCGCGGCCTGATGCGCCGTAATCCCGACGGCACCTCGCCCGATACGTTCCTGATGTCGAAGGGCCATGGCTGCATGATCCTCTACGTGATCCTGGAAGATCTCGGTGTGCTCAGCCGCGAGGACCTCGATCTTTACTGCAAGCCGAACGGCCGGCTCGGCTGCCATCCCGACTACGGCAATCCGGGCATCGAAGCCTCGACCGGAGCGCTCGGACACGGACTGTCGATGGCAGTCGGCATGGCGCTCGCCGAACGCGGACGCAAGACCGACGGGATCATCTATACCGTGTTGAGCGACGGCGAGGTGCAGGAAGGCTCTACCTGGGAAGCGGTGCTGATGGCCTCCTCGCTCGGCCTGTCCAATCTCATCGCGTTCGTCGACAATAACGACTTCCAGAGTCTGGGGCGTACCTCGGAGACCCACCCGACGTTCTATCCGCTGGTCGAAAAATTCGAGGCGTTCGGCTGGGAATGCGCCGAGGTCGACGGTCACGACGCTGCCGCGGTGTTCGCCGCCGTAAGCGGACGTCAAGGCGGAAGGCCTTTTATGCTGATCGGCAAGACCA
>JASHWN010000025.1 GCA_030044035.1 Xanthobacteraceae bacterium | reverse complement strand
CTGGTCGACGTGCTCACGCCGCCGGCGATCCTCGCCATCCTTGCCGCCGGCTACCAGCCGCGCTGGCATCCGACCGCGACAGAGTAGACGCTCTTTTCTCTCTTCACCTCACTCTCCCCTGCAGGCCCTGCAGGGGAGGGTCAAGGCGTCACCCCCGAAATGCTGCCTTGATGGCTTCGACTCCTTGACCGGATTTTGCCGCGGCGATGATGCGCGCCTCTTGCTTCATCAGGCCGTCGAGCGCCGTCGCCATGGCGTCGATCTTGTCCGTCGGCACCACCACGGCGCCGTGGCGATCGGCGTGAATGAGATCGCCGCTCTGCGCCGCCATGCCGTGGATCGTCACCGTCAGGCCGAACTCGACCACGTGCACGTAGGCGTGCGACGGCGCGAACGAGCCGGCCAGCATCTGAAAGCCCTCGGCCACCGCGGCGATATCGCGGATCGAGCCGTTGGTCACCGTGCCGAGGCAGCCGAGCGCCTTGTGCACGTTGGTCTGCACCTCGCCCCAGAACGCGCCGTAGCCGGGCGGTTCGTCGAGATCCTGGATCAGCACCACGCCCGGCTGCGGCGCGCCGGCGACGTAATCGAGATAGTCCATGCGCTTTTGCATGTAGCTCGGTCCGCTCACCTTATCGCGGGCGCGGATGGTCACGGTCTTGGCGAAGCCGACCATCGGCGGCAGATCGGGAAACGGGCAGTGCAGGTGCACCGCCGTATAACCGGCGCCGCGCCGCTCCGGCGCCACGATCTCGATCAGATTGCACACGGTCGGCGTATCGATCGAGCGTAAGAATTTGAATTGCTGTTCAGAGATCATGACGCTTCCCCTCCTTCGGCCCGCTACTGTTGTCCGCTCATTCCCGCGAAAGCGGGAATCCAGATGCACGCTCTGTGTCTAGCAGACAAGCTGGGTCCCCGCTTTCGCGCGCTGTCGCCGGGACGAGCGGATTACTAGCATCAGCGCCCCCACATCGCCGCGACAATGGCCGCGATGATCACCTGCATGGCCAAGATCACGGCAACGCAGCCGTTCCAGCCGGCGAAAGTCCAGGCCACGCCGGTGATGAAGGCGCCGGCGCTGCCGCCGACATAATAACTCGTGGCGTATAGGCCGACCGCCGACGAGCGGCCAAGCTTGGCCGTCATCGCCACGTAGCCGGTCGACACCGCCTGGCAGATCATGCCGCAGACCGCGCACAGGGTCAGTCCGGCCATGATGGCGGCGACCGGCGGCGCCAAGAGCAAGAGCACGCCGATCATCCACAGCGCGATGACGCCAAGCACGAACGGCCGCCGGCCGAACAGCGCGATGGCGCGGCCGACCCAGGGCACGATCGGGCTCGACGCAAGGTAAGTGAGAAACAGCGCGCCCAAGAGCGTCGGCGAGAAGCGATAGGGCGGCGCCGCCAGATGGAAGCTCACATAGGTGAAGGTGGCGATGAAATTGAACAGCACGCCGAAGCCGATGGCGTAGGTCGCGACGAGCTGCGCCTCGCGCAAATGCTGCAGCATCTGCGCAAGCGAGGCGGCGAAGCCGCCCGAGCGGACGAAGCGGCGCTCGCGCGGCAGCGTTGAGGCGACGACGAGTGCCGCGGCGAGCGTGATCAGCGCCACCACCGCGAAGGCGAGGCGCCAGCCGATCAGATCGGTCAGCACGCCGGGAATGAAGCGGCCGCAAAAGCCGCCGATGCTGGTGCCGGAAATATAGATGCCGGCGACGCGCGGCACCTCGGCGGCCGGCCACTCGTCGCCGATATAGGCGACCGCGACGGTGAAGATCGGCGGCAGCAACAGACCCTGCACGAAGCGCCAGAACGCGAAGGCCGGCACGCTGTGCACCAGCGTCATGAGCAGTGTCGGCACCACCACGGCGAACATGGCGGCAGTGATCAGGCGCTTGCGCCCGACCACGTCGGCCAACGCGCCGGTGAACGGCGCGGTCAGCGCGATGGCCGCCGTGCCCGCCGTCATCAGCCAGGAAATTTCGCCGGCACCGACGTTAAATTCCTTGGCCAGCGCCGGCAGCAGCGCCTGCACCGAATAGAGGTTGACGAAGGCACAGAAACCTGAGGTGGCAACGGCCAGGCTGCGGGTGTCGAAGCCCATGCGACATTATGAAATAGGGCGCTGGCGAAAGCCACGCGCCGGGCTGAGGCGCCGCCCAGTCGGCCGTGGCGGTGCAGAACAAATCCAGGCAACGGCCGGTTATTGCACAGTGCCGCGGCTTGAGCTGGGATGTCGATCGTCGAGAGAGGAGGAGCGCTGGCGGCTATCCCCGCAATTGCTGTCGCTCACAGTGGAGCGGCCCGGATGGAAGGCGGTTTATAGTGAGCGTGGAGCAAGTCGTGTGCGAGCCGCAGCTCGGGGAGGACAAGACCACCGTATTGGTGGTCGAAGACGAAGTGCTCATTCGTCTGATGGTCGCCGATGCGTTGCGGTCCCAGGGCATCACCGTCATCGAAGCGTCGAATGCCGACGAGGCGTTGCGCATTCTGCAAAGCGCACTGCCGGTCCAGCTCCTGCTCACTGACATCCGCATGCCGAGCGACGTCGACGGTTTGGCGCTGGCGCATGCAGCGCGGGCGGCGCGCCCCGGTCTGAAGCTGATCGTGGCGTCCAGCCAGCCGGCCGGGCACGAGGTGACCTGCTTCGCCGATGCGTTCTTTGCCAAGCCGTTCGTCCTCACGGCGTTGGTGGAACGCGTGAAGTCCCTGCTGGCGGAGCCGCATCATGCCCGAAAGCGACCCTGAACCGCTCAAGGTCGCGGCCACCATCCTGGTGGTCGAGGACGAGGCTCTGATCCGGCTGGTGATCGCCGAACACTTGCGCGATTGCGGCGACAAGGTCATCGAAGCGGCGCACGCCGACGAGGCGCTCTTGGTGCTGCGCCAATCCGAGCGCCCGATCGACGGTGGTGTTCACCGACGTCGAGATGCCCGGCAGCATGGACGGCTTTGCGGTCGCCCAGTGGGTGCGGGCGAACGCGCCCGATATCGACGTGATTCTTGCCGGCAGCGTCTATCGCTCGGCGCAGGCGGCGTCCGATCTCTGCGATCAGCAGGACCACGTGCCAAAACCCTACGATTCGCAAAGCGTGCGCGACCGCATTCACCGGCTGCTCGCCTCGCGTGGCCCGAAGAAACGCGACTTGAAGTCTGCGCTCGAGGAGGCGCGCGCGGCCGGCGGCGCGTCGTAAGTCGCGATTTCTGCTGTTTTCCGGCCGATCAGACAGGCCGTCGAGGGCAACGCCTGACGCCGATTAACATTCCATTAACCTTTCCAAATCAAGGATTTGGTAACCATAGGGCGGAGTGATTCAGGCGTCGCCTCCACCGGGCGCATCGGTGCAAGAGGAGACAACCTCATGTCCAAATTTGTCACCTTGCTCGGCCGCAAATCCGAGCCCCGGAACGCGGGGCAGCCCAGCGCCGAGCCACCGACAATCGCACCGCCGCAGACAAACGCGCCGCAGCCGACAATCGCGCCGCCGTCTGCCGTCGCCGCGCCGCCGCAAAAGACCGAGGTCGAGCTCGACGAGGACCTGTTCGTGCCGATCGCGACCAAGCTCGGTGAGGAGAATGAAGCGGTCCGCATTCTTCTCTTGGACGCCGAGCACAAGATCGCCGAGCTCGACATTATCAAGCTTTCGATCGCCAAGCTGCTCGATCCGGTAACGAGCACGCTGCGCAATTACGAGGAGGCCAAAAGCGAAAAGCTGATCCTGCAACGTGCGCTCAACAATGCGCAGGAGGTTTGCACCAAGCTTCGCGACGATCTGGCCGCGGTGCAGAAGAAGGCGGCCGCGTTCAAGGCCGAATGCGCGCGTCTGCAGGAAGCCGCTGCAGCGGCCAAGCAAAACATGGCCGCGCTGGAGCGCAACAACGCCCGGCAGCTCGCCGAGCTGGCCGAGCACCGCACCCGGGCCGCGGAGCTGCAAAACCTGGCGCAGCGCCAGGCTTCCGAGCTGCAGTTGGGGCGCATCGAAAATCTTCGTCTTGGCGAGCGCGCCGTCGCGGCCGATCAGCAGATAGGCCAGCTGGAAGCCGAGCTGCAGATCATCCAGCAGCAAGCAAAGCAGACCCAACAGGAGCGCGCTGCGGTGCAGGCGTCGCTCGAGAAGACCTTCAACGAGCTGGCGCGGACCGCGCGCCGCTTAAGCGAAGCCGAGAAGGCGCACGCCGCGACGGCGGCCCGGCTGCAGGCCACCGAGCGCAACCTGACGGACGCCCAAGCCGAGCGCACGCTCCTTTCCGCCACGCTCGACGAAGCGGTCCACCAGCATCGCGACCAGCTCAACGTGCTGAGCTCTCGCCTCGAGACGGTTCAAGCGCGCTCCGACCTCACTGAAAATCTGCTCAACGAAGCGCGCCAGGCGCTGGCCTCGCGCACCGATGAGATTCGTGCGCTCGAGCGCCGCTTGATCGAGGCCTCGACGGCGCATAGCGCAACCAGCGAAAAGCTCGGCGGTGCGGAAGCCGCGCTCGCCGAGCGCGAGGCGCGCATCAAGGACCTCGAGGCAGAGCGCGTCGCGCTGACGGAGCATGGCCGCAAACTGATACAGGTCGCCAACGAACGCGAAGCCGCCCACCGCGAAGCGCAGCACCAAGTCGGCGAGCAGAGCGAGCTTGCGACCAGGCTGCAGGACGAGCGCGATGCGGCGCACAGCTCGCATGAGGTGCAGGTCGAAGATCTCAAGGCGCAGCTGCAGCGCGAGCAGCTCGGGCGTTCGATGGCCGAAGGCGGGCTCGAGGCTGCGCGCAAAGACATGGCGCGCCTGCTGCAAGAAATCAGCGCGCTGCGGGGCCTGCCGGTCGCGCCGAGCCCGGCCGAGCCGTCCGCCCCGCAAGATGAGCTGAAGCAGGCGGCGTAGGCGCGGATTACATCGAGCTGATTGGCATCTCGTCATTGCGAGGAGCCAACGGGTCCGGCCCGAGGCGGCCGGCTCGACGACAAGCTCCGCGACGAAGCAATCCCCCCACCCTAACCCTCCCCGCAAGCGGGGGAGGGAGGGGACGGGGCACCGGATTGCTTCGCTTCGCTAATGACGGCAAAGTATACCGACGTAAAAAATAGGTCGTGCTAGACACGCCGCGGTGCCGCACAGTGGCCGCGACTGTTACCGCATGCAGCACCCGAACCGGCAAAAGCTCAGGCGCAAGTCACGGCACTGAAGGCGTCGGTATGGGGCGCGGCGGCTCCACGGCGGCCAGGCCGGGATGCTTCGAACTGTTGCCGCTCAAAGCGGCCTGTTTGGCAAGTCTCTGTTCCGGCCTGGGCTCCAGGTCGAGCTTCGCCGGTCTCTGTTCCGCGCGCCGCTCGATGGAGCTCAGTCCGCCGGCAATGCTGGCGCCTTGCTCGATTTGCAGCAGGCCGTAGCTGATATTGCCGTCGAGACGGCCGGGGGCGCGCAGGATCAAAAGACTTTTGACATCGAGCTTCTCGGAAACCCTGCCGTAAATCTCGGCGTTTTCGGCAACCGTAACGCGGCCTTTGATCGTGCCGGTTTCGCCCACGATCAGATTGCCGGCCGATACGTCGCCGTCGATCATGCCGCACACCACGAGCGTATCGGGCACGGCCACTTCGCCCTTAATGGTGACGCCTTCGCCGATGTAGAGTCGATTCTGGTCCGGCATGGAGTATTCGGTCGCCGACATGGTTGATCCCTTTCCGCCGCGTACGCAGTTCTCAACTCTGAGGTAACGCTACGACTGTGCTGCCTGTTTTGCATGACGAATTCGGGGTTATCCCCAGAAGTCCCACTATTCACCGCGCCGTAGCGACCTCGCCAACAGGGAAGGCAAGCGCGCGAAATGAGCCGCGAGTGGATCGATCCGAGCGCGTGGGACTCTGTTTCGTTGGCGGAACGGTGTGCGGGCGCTGGCGCCCGGCCGGCAAATTCAGGAAACCGGCAGCTTCACTCCGCTGCCGAGCGGACCAGCGCCACCGGCCGTTTCGGCGTTTTGTCGACCACGAGCGTGTCGAAGTCTCTGACGATGTCGCCGGTGATGATCGGGTCGGCCGGCAATTCGTCGGTCGGCTCGTACCATGGCAGCCGGGATTTCACATTGTCCTCGAGCGCGTTGGCTACGAGCTGCCCGATCTCTTCACCTTCGAGCGGCGCCAGCCGATCATCTTCATGTTTGTACAATTGCGGGCAGAAATACAAAGTGTGGATGCGCGGATCGTAGCCCTCGATGATCAGAAACGGCTCGCGCCGGAGCGATCTGAATTTTTTGACGATCTTGCGCTCCCGAGTCGTCTTTGCGACCCGCAACCTGCCGCCGGGCGCGCCGACAATGGTGTTGGCCTCCAATAAGACGATCCAGTCGTTGCTGGCAGCGTTGTCGGGGTGTATGGGAACGAGATGATGGTGGCTTTTGCGGAACAAAGACATTACAGCGCCTCCCGTGATCCGTGCCATTGCGAGTTAATGCAGGCATAAACGGTCGTTTGGAGTTTTTGTTCCATGGGAGCCCGGAAGGTGACTTTTGCTGGGCAGCCCTCTAGAAGCCTTAGCGCGGTTGTTGCGTTCGCTTCGCTCAACCATCCTGCCTGCTGCGCTGCAGCCTTCATGAAAGAAGCCCCGGCCGGCACGGCCGAGGCTTCTCACCAGAAGGGCCGCCGGGTGCTCAGACGAGGGGGCCCGACGGCGCGATCAGGCTACTCCGGTTGGCGCGCGGCCGGCACTGCCACGCGCGGTTCTGGTCAACAGATGATTAAGACCGGATTCCACCGGTGCCGCATCTGGCCGCATGCCATCGTTCCGACACGGCGGCTGCGGAATTTTGCCATGCCACATCGCTGTAATTCGCAAAAGACGGGAGTCGGGAACGCAGCGATGAGTGACCGCGCAGATGAGTTCTTGACCGGCTGGTTCGCGCAGCACGTCCAGCCGTTGCCGTCGGTGCAGCGGCTGGCCGAGGCCGTGCGGCTTGCCACCGCCTGCCGCAAAGACGCCGTCGCCGCCGGGATCGACTTGCAAGACATCCGCGACGTGGCGGGCGGCGATCTCATCCGCAAAATCGTGCAAGCGCTCAACGCCGCTTCGGCCCTCGCCGATGCGGCACCGCTCGCGCCGGACATCGACGCGTCGGTCGAGACCACTTCCTCCTGAGGTACTTGGCGCCAACAAGTCCGACCTTCGGGCGCAAGGGTGACAGGCCCACCGCCGAGCCGCAAACGGCGCCGAGGCTGCATCCTTCGCGGACCGCAACGGCGATCGAAAGCGCGTGAAGGTCAGGAGACGACGTGGCTCTGGCGGTCCGCCCCAAGCAAGCGCGCGACCTCGCAGGCGACCAAAAGTCCGACGAACCAAAGTACATTAAGCACCGCGAGGCGGGCGACTATGACGAGCGTGAAGTCACCGGCGCCTCCCAAGGCCGGCGTTGCCGCGAACAAGACAAGTTCGTAAGCCGCATAAGCGCAGGCCAAGGCCAATCCAAACGCAATTGGAAGCGTCACGCTTGCCGCTGTGCGCAGCACAAGCACAGCCGCGACGGTGGCCGTCAACGCGGCCGCGCCGATGACGAAGCCCCATGCCACCGTGTTGAGATCGTGCGGGTAGCCGAGCGCACCGAAACCAATCGCCTGATTGATCAGCCATGCGGCCGCAACGACAAGGAGCGCCGGACGCAACGGCAGCGTTGCGGCGGCGATGACGGCAAAGGCGGCAAACGGAGTAGCGCAGGCAAACGCAAAGCTGGCCAACGCACAAGCGAGAGTCAGCAAACCAAAACAGAACAACGGCGCAAACCGCATTTCGACCGGATGCAGTCGAGCCGAATTCCGATTCGAAAGCGACGGGATATTGTGAGCCATGACCGATCTCCTCTGTTCCATTCTATTCAGTAACCGAGAAATTGTCTGCTCCCTCGCGGCGGAGGACTAATGCTGGGCCGGGTCCTCGACCTCCTGGGGTTCAGCGTGGTCATAGGCCGACAGCCAGGCGGCCAGCGCATCCGAGGAGCGATCCGATGCCTGCATCTGCCGCAATGCGACCCGAACGGTGGTTCGGCCGAACCTGTTGTTGGGCGATGCCGCCGCGAAAGGTTCTTGCCCGGCTGCGACGGCCTCGATGACCCACTGCTTGAGAGCGAGGAGTTGCGGGTCGCCGAAGCGCGTCAGCAGCGTTTGAAACGCGGCGTGATGTGCCGGTTGAAACATGCGGCTGCGGCCGAATTTGTCCCTGATCGGATTCGGCGGATAAAGGTGCGCGCAAGGAATCCAGCCATCGGGCAGCGGCTCGGTGGCGGCGTGCGTACGGCCGTGCGCCAGAAGCCTGGGCAGCACGTGGGTGTGCGGCCCGCTCGGACTCTTGCCGTCGGGCGGCGGGATCGGTCGAAAGACCTCGACGCGGCCGACACGACTGACAAAGATTCGGTGCAGATTGGCAGCCAGGATCACGCCCATGGCGCCGCTGTCGGGCGCGAACACGGACTTTCCGGCGCAATCCCTGAGCTTGGCGATGACAGCGGGGTCGTCGCTGCGAACGCAGACATCGACTTGCAGGGCGCCCAGGCCGATATCGAAAAGGGTCGCGTCGCGGTCTTGCGCACGCAGCGCCGCGCGGTCGGGACCGATCTCGGCAAGGACCGTGCGCCGGCTCATGGCGCAGGTTTCGTGCGGCAGGCACAGCGCCACGCGATGGCTCCAGCTTTCCTTGGTAAGCGATTCCGAGGCAATCGGGCGCAGGGCCGGATGCGCCTCAATGCGTAAGGCCCCGCGCAGCGTCACCACCGAAATCATCTCGTCGTCGCGGTCGAGCGTCGCCGCTTCGTCGGCATCGCGCGTGAATTCGGCGATGGCGCCGAACGTGCCGAGGCTCCATGCGACGTCGCTGTCGGCGGCCTGTTCGGCGAGAAATTCGACGAGCTCGGTCATCACATCACGCCTTGGCTGCGCGGCGACGGGCTTGGCGGTGCCGGACCGATAAGAGGCGCGGCGGCCGGCGCGGCCGACGAGGCCACGCTCGATCCGAAGCCGCCCACCGTGAACCTGATGCCGGCATAAGCGCCGAATCCGGGGCGCATGAAGCCGAGCGGATCTTCGTACTGCGCGTTGAACAGATTATCGATCCTGGCGAACAAGGTGACGTCGTCGCGCAGCGCGTAGTTCGCCGCCAGATTGACCGTTACGAAGCCCGGGGCTTCGACATAGGGAATGGAGCCGTCCGGCGGCACTTCCTGACGGCCCAGATCCCACCACGGGCCGACATAGAGCAGCGTTGCAGACAGCGACAGCCGGTCCGTCGCCCGCCAATTCGCCGTCAAGGACGCTTTGTTCTTCGGCCGCCGCAGCAATTGCTGGCCGGCGCAAGGAGGCGACGTACATCCGGGCGTCGATTCGGCCAGCGCCAGCGTATAGGTATAGTCGGCGCGAAGGCTAAGGCGGCTGTCAACCTGCCATGCCGCGAAATTCTCGAAACCCCAGGCCGAGGCTTCATTGATATTGCCGAGGCTCTCGACGCCGGGCGTCGCGGTGGTGACGGTTTCGATCAGATTCGTTATGTCGTTGCGGAAATAGGTGGAGCCGAACCGAAAGCGGTCGTTGGCGAGCGGCTGCTCGAAGGCGACGTCCCAGCCCGTGCTTTCTTCCGGTTGCAAGTTGGGATTGGCGACGAAAAACGGCAGGAAATTCACGTAAAGGTCTTCCAGCGACGGCGCCTTGAAGCCGGTGCCGTAGCTGGCCAAGAGCTTGGTACCGGTCTGCGGAACGATATAGACCGGCGCCACGCGGAAGGTCACATGGTCGCCGAAATCTTCGTTGGCGTCGAAGCGGACATTCGAGACGATGTAGAACTGCTTCGTCACCTGGCTTTGCAGTTCGAGCCAGCCGGCGTCGTTTCGCCGCTCGGCGTTCGTTACGAAAAACGTCGCGTTGCCGAACGCATCGGTCGTGCTGCTCGAATTGGTCCACAGCGTCTCGTTCTGATCTTGGGCGCCGAACATGAGCACTTGGCCCGGCGCGACTTGCAGTTCGCCGCGGTAATCCTCCTCTATGCGCGTACCCTGATTTATCATCGGCGGCAGCACCAGCGGCGACGTGAACCCGCTGTCCGGGTTCGGATCCAAATTCCAGGTCCATGAATTCGTGTAATTCACACCGAAGAAGTTCTTGAAGCCGGCGAACGGCGACCAGACGAGTTCGGCGCGTCCGGCGAATTGATGGTCTACCTGCGTGCTCTGCAGCTGCTCGGCAAAACTCATCGGAAAGAAGTCCACGAAATCGTCATTGGTGAAGAGCAGGGTCGAGCTGGTGTAGCGGCCCACCACGTTGACGGCGAGAGTGTCGCTGAGCTTGGCGCCGAACTTCGTCGAAAGCGTCCAGTTGTCGTAGAAATCGTTGTTCCTTTGCTCGCCCGGCGCGAGGTCGTATGCCGGCGTCACCGGGGTCGAGAGCGACTGGAAATGCTGGATGTTGAAGACATAGTTGAAATCCGCATGCGAACCGCTGAAGGTGGCGCGCTCGTTGGTGGTTCCGAACGATCCGCCTTCCACTGACATGACGGCCTTCGGCGGGCCGTTGCCGCTCTTGGTGGTGATCGAAATCACCCCGCCGATGGCGTCCGAGCCGTACAGCCCGCTTTGCGGGCCGCGCAGGATTTCGATGCGCTCGATGTCGCCGGTCAGCAACTGGCCGAAGTCGTACGAGCCATTGGGATTGCTCGGATCCGATACGTCGATGCCGTCGATCAGCACCTTGACGTGATTGGAATTGGTGCCGCGGATGAAGACCGAGGTCTGGCCGCCCGGACCGCCGGTCTGCACGACATTGAGACCGGGCACCGTGGCGAGCGCATCGGGAACCGTGCGCCACTGCTGGCTTTCGATCTCGCCGGCAGTGATCACCGTGACCGGGCTGCCCGACTGGTCGGTGGGCGTCGGCTGCAACGACGGACTGACGACGACCGAATTGCCCGCGGCCTGATTGGTCGGTCTCGAATACGGCGGCGGGGCGGTGACCGAAATGGCCGGCAATTGAACCGGCTGGTCGGGGGTCCCTTCTTGTGCGGCGGCATAGGTCCACGGCGCAAGCGACAGCAACGCGACGATGAACAACGCAAGAGTACGCTCGACGCAGCGATAGCTGCGCCGCATGACGGCAAATTTGGCAGACATGGGAACACCTCGGGTAACACGCCCTGTGGCACGTCACCGCGAACTCGGTGTCCCGCTCACCCGATGCGGATGATTGGGTCGCCCCCCGTCAGTACCCCCCGACCGACAGCGCTCGCGCATGACCACGGCTGACGGCAGGTCTCCTGGCTCGCGGGTCACTACCTTCCGTCGCCTTCCCGGGACCCGAGATCCCAGTGGACATTTGACGGAAGATTCGCCGCTTACAGTTGCGGGGGCAGCCGCAGCATTGGGCGATCGACTGCCCGCACTGCGTTCCCTTTTGATCCCCAACGGGGAACCGTCATGGAAACACGATAAGCGGGAACTCGCCCGCGCGTCAAATCGGCATCTGGCGGGAAGAACGCTGCCGCGCCTCGCCAGCGCCGCCCTATTGCGGCGCCACCGAAGCCTCGCTCGTTTTGTGAACCACCTCGTCGGCAGACCGGGTCGATCGCTGCGAAATCCGCTGCGCCGTTTGCAGCATCGCTTCGAAATTGTCGCGGGCGATGCGGCTCTGCAGCGCGATGTACTCGTGCGGGCTTCGGCAGCCGAGCAGCTGATCGAAGTGCTCGATGTTCTGCTCAAGCCGTTCCTGCGCAAAGCGCAGCCATTCGCCGGACAGTTCCGGCACGGCTCAACGCGCGCCGGCAGTTCGCTTGTGCAGATTGTCCCTACAGCGGCGGCCCGAGGCTTTCTTCCCGGTTCAATGCGATGCTCGCCTCCTCCAGGTCGAGATCGCGCTCGAGCCGGCGCCGTGCTTCGTCGGTGATCTGTCCCTGCTGCAGCAGCCGGTAAATGTAGTCGCGTTCGGCGGCGATCAGTTCAGTCCTGATATCGGCTGCCGCCGCAGCCGTTTCGGCGCCTTCGCTCGAGCTTCGCGGGAAGCGGCCAAAGCGATAATGGTGACGGGCCCGCAGGATCGCCATCACCTCCGGTGCGATTGCACCGGCGGCGGCGAGTTCTTGCAGTCTGGTTTGCGCTTTCTCGAGAGCTTGCGACCGGGCGGCAAGTTCCGCGTCGTGCTCCCGCTCGCGCTCGGCAGTGGCGTGCGCCGGCAAACCAAGCCAGCGCGTCATGCTGGGCAATAGCGCCCCCTCGCCGACAACGGTGAGGACGATCAGCCCGAAGGTGACGAAGAGAATGAAATCGCGGTACGGAAACGGCATGCCGGCGGTCGTGGTCAGCGGCAGCGCCAACGCCGCCGCAAGCGAAACGACGCCGCGCATGCCGACCAGGGCGAGAAAGAAAATAAATTGCCAGGACGGCAGCGGATCGCGGCGCGCGACCGCCTTGCTCAGCCAACGCGGCAGGTAGGCGGCGGGAAAGACCCAGAGGAAACGGGCAACCACCGCCACCGCGAAAACCACCAGCACCGCGATGATCGGCCCGCTGAGCACGCTGCCCATCCGATCCAACAGCGTGCGCATCTGCAGACCGGTGACCAGGAATATCAATCCTTCGAGCAGGTAAACCAGTAGATCCCAGAAAAAGATTCCCTGCAGCCGCGTTGCCGCGGGAATGAGCAGCGGCCCGTTCCAGCTCACGAACAAGCCGCACGCGATCGTCGCCAGCACGCCTGAGCCGCCGAGATTGGCCGGCACCAGAAACGCGGCGAACGGCGTCATCAGCGACAGCGTGATCTCGACCCGAGGATCGCGCGCCCAGCGCCGCAGCCGCAAGCTCGCCCAGCCGATGAATATGCCGTAGGCGATTTCGCCGACGACGATCAGGGCAAAAGTTGCCGCGGCTGCCGGCAGCGAAAACAAGCCGGTACCGACCGCAGCCACGGCAAAGCGATAAAGGATGAGCGCGGTCGCATCGTTGGCGGTGCCTTCGGCTTCCAGCACGACCATGAGCCGGCGCGGCACGCCGAGCTGCCGCACGATGGCGAGCGGTGCGACAGGATCGGGCGGCGCCACGATGGCGCCGAGCACGAAGCCGACGGCGAACGGCATGGCAAAGAGAAAGTGCGCCACGACCGCAACCGCGGAAGCAGTAAAGATGACGCAGCCAAATGCCAAAAACGCGATCGGCCGCAGATTGAAGCGAAACTCGCGCCAGCTCATGGCGACCGCGGCCGCGTAAACCAGGGGCGGCAGGATGCCGAGGAGGACGAACTGCGGATCGAGTTCGATCGGCGGGATGCCGGGCGCCAGCGCAAGCCCGATACCGGCGATAACGAGGAGAATCGAAGGCGCGGTGTTCAGCCGTCGCGCGACAATCGCCACGACGATCATGACGGCGAGGAGCAGCAGCAGCGTATAGATGGTCGCGGTCATGAAAATGGGCGTTCCGGCGCTGGGCAGGGCTTTCACGGCGGAGGCGCTGCCGCGCCTGACCGGATTATATGGGGTCTGTAGGCTGCGTTGGCGGCCTCCCAACAACGGCAGTCGGAGTGGCTGTGTGAAATCGACGCTCAGTGCCAATAATGACCGCCTCACATCACCCGAACGGCTTGATGCTGTCGGCGACCGAGTCGGCGATGTGCTCTTTGGTGATGATGCCGACGATCTCCGACGGTCCGCCGCGTCCGCCGGTCTTCATGACGACCGCCATGGCGGCATCGCGCCGTGACATGCGCTGCACGATGTCGAAGACGATGTCGTCTTCGCGCGCCAGCGTGAAATTGCGCTGCGCAACACTGGCCATGGGCACGCCCGCATAGGCGGCTTCGATGCCGCGGCGGATTCCGGTATTGATGCGGACCACGCCGACGATGTGATTGCC
>JASHWN010000024.1 GCA_030044035.1 Xanthobacteraceae bacterium | reverse complement strand
TCACCGCCTGGCGGCCGACCTCGTGGAAGGCGATGTTCTGCGCCGAATGGCGCGTAGCGGCCGCGATCGGCAGCGCCGCGAACACGCGCTGCGGATAGCTCGCCGCCCATTGCAGCACCTGCATGCCGCCCATCGAGCCGCCCGCGACCGCGAACAGCGAGTCGATGCCGAGATGGTCGAGCAGCATGGCCTGCCCGCGCACCATGTCGCGCACGGTAATGACGGGAAAATCGAGGCCCCACGGCATGCCGGTCGCCGCATTGGTCGAGGCCGGGCCCGACGAGCCCATGCAGCCGCCGACCACGTTGGGGCAGATGACGAAGTAGCGCTCGGTATCGATTGGCCGGCCGGGACCGACCATGGTTTCCCACCAGCCCGCCTTGCCGGTGACCGGGTGCATATTGACCACGTGTTGATCGCCGGTCAGCGCGTGGCAGACCAGTACCGCATTGCTGCGCTCGGCGTTAAGCGTGCCATAGGTCTGGTAGGCGATCTGCAGCGGGGCAAAATCCACGCCGGCGTCGAGCCGCAGCGGCTTGTCGGCGCCGAAACAGACCACCTGCGAATGCGGATCGTCCGCTTCACGCGTACGGTCGGCAAGATCGAGCGTGGTGCTGGCGTCAACCATCGCGGCCCATTCCGAAAGACAAGCTCATACGGCCCGCGCGAGCGTCGCGAGACCGACCAAAAACGGGTAAATAGGCCGCTGCCGCCCGGAGTCAACGTTTTCTTTGCTTTCGCCTTTGCGCGCACTATCAAGGTGGCCTTGCCGAAAAGCGTATCCAAAACGATGTCCAAAGCACCGCGCCAAGACCAGCCTTCGCTCACCGATCTGCGGCACGAGATCGACCGCATCGACGCGGCCATGCACGAACTCCTGATGGAGCGCGGCGAGATCGTCGACCGCCTGATCGCAGTGAAGCAGACGCAGGAAACCGGCTCGGCGTTCCGGCCGGCGCGCGAGGCCGACATGATGCGCCGCCTGGTCGAGCGCCATCGCGGCAACCTGCCGCTCGACACCGCCGAGAGCATTTGGCGCGTCATCATCTCGACTTTTACTTACGTGCAGGCGCCGTTTGCGGTGCACGCCGATCTCTCCGCCGGCGACGCCGCGATGCGCGATTCGGCGCGCTTTCATTTCGGCTTCACCGTGCCGTTCGTGCCGCATATGGGCGCCGCCAGCGTGGTCGCCGCCGTCACCGAATCCAAGGGCGACCTCGGCCTCGTTCCGGCTTTCGCCATCGCCGGCGCCGGGCCGTGGTGGGCGGCGCTCGAATTCGACACCGCGCCGAAAATCATCGCCCGGCTGCCGTTCGTCGAGCGGGCCGATCATCCGGCCGCCATGCCGGTGTTCGTGGTGTCGCGCGCCGCCGCCGACGCCATGGTCACCGAGACCGAGATGTGGAGCATGCGGGTATCCGGCTGGCGCGCCGCCTCGGCCGGTGCCGTCGCGGCAACCGCGGAGGTGATCGCGGTGCCGGACCAGGCGTTCGACGGCGCCGGGCTGTTGGTCTCGGTCCGGCGCGGCGGCATCGATGCGGTGCGCAAGGCGCTGGTCGACATCGGCGCCTCGATCCGTTCGGCGGCCCTCGTCGGCAGTCACGCGACCCGCTATACGGTGCGCCCATAAATTATCCGCCGCAGCGCCGTCATGGTGCGGGGCGGAAGAAGGAAAGAGAAATGTCCGCCACGCGTCCGACGCCGCGGCCCGGCGTGCTCGACATAGCGCCTTACGTCCCTGGCAAAAGCAGCGCGCCGGGTGCGGCAAAGGTATTCAAATTGTCGTCGAACGAGACGCCGCTTGGGCCGAGCCCGCGCGCCATCGCGGCCTATAAAGCGGTCGGCGCGCACCTTGAGGATTACCCGGACGGCTCGGCCAGCGATCTGCGCGAGGCGATCGGGCGCGCCTTCGGGCTCGATCCCGACCGCATCGTGTGCGGCGCCGGCTCCGACGATTTGCTGAATTTGCTGGCGCGCGCCTATTTGGCCGACGGCGACGAGGCGATCCACACCACCCACGGCTTTCTGGTCTATCCGATCGCGACGCTCGGCGCCGGTGCGCGCCCGATCGTGGCGCCGGAGACCGATTACACGGCCAACGTCGACGCCATCCTGCGCGCGGTGACGAGCAAGACCAAACTGGTGTTCCTCGCCAACCCGAACAATCCGACCGGCACCTGCCTATCGTTCGACGAGGTCAAACGGCTGCATCGCGGCCTGCCGCCGCACGTGCTGTTCGTCATCGACGCTGCCTATGCGGAGTACGTCCGCCGCAACGATTATGAATCCGGCATCGAGCTCGTCGCCACCAGCGACAACGTGGTGATGACGCGCACCTTCTCGAAGATCTACGGCCTCGCCGCGCTGCGGCTTGGCTGGATGTTCGGCCCCGCGCATGTGGTCGATGCCGTCAACCGCATCCGCGGCCCGTTCAACGTCAACAGCGCCGCGGCCGCCGCCGGCATCGCCGCGATCGAGGACGTCGCGCATCAGGACTACGCGCGCGAGCACAATACGCGCTGGCTCGCCTGGCTCTATCAGGAGATCAGCAAGCTCGGCCTGAAGGTGACGCCGAGCGTTGCCAATTTTCTGTTGATCCACTTTCCCGAAACCAAGGGCCGCAGCGCCAAGGATGCAGACGCCTTTCTGACCGCGCGCGGGCTCATTTTGCGTTACGTCGCCGCCTACAAATTGCCGAACGCCTTGCGGCTCTCCGTCGGCACCGAAGAGGCCAATCGGCTCGTGGTCGCGGCGCTGAAGGAATTTTTGAGCAAGCCATGACGCCGCAGTTCAAACGACTGGCGCTGATCGGCGTCGGCCTCATCGGCTCGTCGATCGCGCGCGCCGCGCGCTCTCTCGGCGTGGTCGAGGAGATCGTGGTCACGTCGCGATCCGAGCCCACGCGCCAGCGCGCCGCTGAGCTCGGCTTGGCCGACCGCGTTACCGAGACCGCCGCCGAAGCCGCTGTCGACGCTGATCTCGTCATCGTTTGCGTGCCCATTGGAGCGTGCGCTGCGGTGGCGCGGGAGATTGGCCCCAAGCTGAAGCAAGGGGCGATCGTGTCGGACGTCGGCTCGGTCAAATGCGCAATCGTGCGCGATATGGCGCCGCACATTCCGCCGGGCGTGCACTTCATTCCCGGCCATCCGGTCGCCGGCACCGAGCATTCTGGTCCCGATGCCGGCTTTGCCGAATTGTTCGTCAATCGCTGGTGCATCCTCACGCCGGCAAAGGACGCCGACAGCAGCGCCGTCGAGCGGCTGTCGCAATTCTGGAAGGCGTTCGGCGCCAGCGTCGAAATCATGTCGCCCGAGCACCACGATCTGGTGCTTGCCGTGACCAGCCACGTGCCGCACCTGATCGCCTACAACATCGTCGGCACGGCGTTCGATCTGCGGCACGTGACTGAGTCGGAGATTCTCAAATATTCGGCCGGCGGCTTTCGCGATTTTACCCGCATCGCCGCGTCCGACCCGACCATGTGGCGCGACATTTTCCTGAACAACAAGGACGCCGTGCTCGAAGTTTTGGGCCGCTTCAACGAAGATCTCGCGACTCTCACGCGCGCCATCCGACGCGGCGACGGCGACAGCTTGTTCAACCTGTTTGCCGAGCGGCGCGCCATCCGGCGCGGCATGGTGCAGTTCAATCTCGATGCGCCCGCGCCCAATTTTCAGCGTGCGGCACCGGAAACGCCGGAGCCGCCGCTGCCGCGGCCCTATGCGGCTTCCGGCGACGATTAGGGTCAGCCGCGCGCCTTGACCGCCAGCGCCTCGTTGACGGCGCTGCGCAGCATCGCCAGCGTGAACGGCTTGGCGATCACGTCGTGAATGATGGCGTCGAGGCCTTGGGCGCGCTCGCGCTGATCGGCAAAGCCGGTCATCAACAAAATGGTCAAGTCCGGGAAATCGCGCGCCGCGGCGAGCGCCAGTGCGATGCCGTCCATCACCGGCATGCGCACGTCGGTGAGCAAAAGATCGAAACCGCCCTGCTCGCGCGTGAGCAGATCGAGTGCCTCGGCACCGTCGCGCGCGGCTTTGACCGCGTGGCCGTCGGCGGCGAGCGCCCGCGCGCACATGGCGCATAGCGATTCTTCGTCTTCGGCGAGCAGGATGCGGGCCATGGCGCTCAGTGCGGCTCGGCGACGATGTCGCGGCGATTGACGAAGCGCACCAGCACGTCGGCGCTGCCGGGCGGCGGCGAGGCAAGCCGGGTGCGGAAGGCAACTGCCTGATAGGGCGCGAGCGTCGCGCGCGGCGACGCCGCGGTCCACGAATAGATGTCCTGTTTGGCGGCGTTGCGCACGGCAAGCTTCAGCCGTGGCACCTCGGCGACGGCGCCGGTGCGGTTGACGATAGCGCCCTCCACCACCAGGATCGGTACGCCCTCGTGCTGCTCGGTGCTGGTCGTTACCGCGTCGAACGCCAGCCCGCGCAGATTCACCGGCAGGCCGATCAGGTCGTAGAACGAGGCGGTCTGCGGCAGCGCCCGTACGATGTCGCGGCGCCAGCCAACGATGATCGCGTCAACGACGAGCAGCGCCAGGATGGCGGTCTGCAGCCAGGTCAGCGACCACACGGGCCGCCGGCCCTTGGAAGTCCGCCGCGAGAAGCGTGCCGCGTAGCTTTCGACGTCGTTCGGCGCCGGTCGAACCGCCTCCGGCGGGTTAGCCGCCTTGACGTCGATCGGCGGCCGGCCCGCGTCGAGATCGGCGGGGGCGAGCGGCGGAGCGTTCACGTCCGGCGTCTCACCGCCGGCAGCTGCAGGCTCGAGCCCCTCGGCGAGCTGCGCATCGGCATCTTGGCCGGGTTCCGCACCGGCCGATTGCACCGACCAGTCGGATGGGTCTACGGCTTCTGCGATGTCCTGCGGATTGGTCGGCCCGAGCGCCTCGGCGGCCGCGAGCAGCTTGTCGGCGCGGCTTGGTTCCGCATGCCAGACCGTGCGGCAGCGCACGCAGCGCACCTGCCGGCCATTCGGCTCCAATACTGCCAGCTCGACATCATACGATGAGGCGCAGGACGGGCAGACGATCAGCATCGGCGAATCAAGGCCAGGCGGGTGTTTGGACGAGCCATAACACCCGATCCGTTAACGGATTGGAAACCACGGCCGGCCGAACGGGCCGGGCGGGCTGCCCGCCCGGCGCCGCCATTGCGGTGTTACAGTTGGGCGGACGGGCGAATCGGGCGGCCGTGGCGCCGGCCGGCGGCAGCACGAGGTTTGGAGGGACGGCGTGATCGTCTTCGAGAATGTCGGCCTGCGCTACGGGCTCGGCCCTGAGGTGCTGCGCGACCTCACCTTCCGTATCGACGGCCACTCGTTTCAGTTCCTCACCGGCCCGTCCGGCGCCGGCAAGACGTCGCTCTTGCGCCTCCTCTTCCTGTCGCTGCGTCCGACCCGCGGCCTGATCACGATGTTCGACGAGGACGCCGCGACCTTGAGCAAGGATGGCCGCGCCACGCTGCGGCGGCGCATCGGCATCGTGTTTCAGGATTTTCGGCTGCTCGACCACATGACGACCTACGAGAACGTGGCGCTGCCGCTGCGCGTGCTCGGCCGCGAGGAAGCCACATACCGGGCCGAAGTGGTCGAGCTGTTGCACTGGGTCGGGCTCGGCGAGCGCATCGATGCCTTCCCGCCCATCCTGTCCGGCGGCGAAAAGCAGCGCGCCGCCATCGCGCGCGCAGTGATCGCGCGGCCGCAGCTCCTGCTCGCCGACGAGCCGACCGGCAATGTCGATCCCAATCTCGGCCAGCGCCTGCTGCGGCTGTTCATCGAGCTCAACAAATCCGGCACGTCGGTCGTCATCGCTACCCACGACATCGCCCTGATGGACGAATACGACGCGCGCCGCCTGGTCCTGCACGAGGGACGGTTGCATGTCTACGACTGAACCGCTCCACCGCGGGGTCGAAGTCCTGGCCGAGCCGTGGGACGATCTGGAAACGGGACCGCTCGGCGCCAACGGCCCGCGCCTCGCCACCGCGATCGTGCCGAAAAGCTCGATCGCCGGAAGCTCGCTGATCGCGGTGGTAGCGATCATGGCCTTTCTGGCCGGGCTGACCGCGGGCGCGGTCAGCATGGTGGTGAGCGCCGCCAGCGACTGGCGCTCCGACGTCGGCCACGAGGTGACCATCCAGGTTCGCCCGGCCAACGGCCGCGACCTCGGCGCCGACACGCGCAAAGCTGCCGACATCGCGCGCGCCGCCGCCGACGTCGCCGACGTGCGCGTCTACACCAAGGAGGAATCGGCGCGCCTGGTCGAGCCGTGGCTCGGCAGCGGCTTGGTGCTCGACGAGCTGCCGATCCCGCGCATGATCGTGGTCAGGCTGCGCTCCGGCGCGCCGCCGGATTTTGCCGCGTTGCGTCAGACGCTGGCTGCGCAGGTGCCGAGCGCGACGCTTGACGATCATCGCCGCTGGATCGACCGCATGCGCGCCATGGCGGGGACCGCGGTCGCGGTTGGAATAGGCATCCTGCTGCTGGTGCTGGCGGTCACCGTGCTCTCGGTCACGTTCGCGACGCGCGGCGCCATGGCGGCGAACCGGCCGATCGTCGAGGTGCTGCACTATGTCGGCGCGACCGACGCCTTCGTCTCCGGCCAGTTTCAGCGGCACTTCCTGATCCTCGGCTTCAAGGGCGGCGTGATCGGCGGCGGCGCCGCGATCGTGCTGTTCGGGGTCATCCAGGCGCTGAACGCGTGGGTCGCCGGCACGCCGGGCGCCGACGAGGCCGAGGCGTTGTTCGGCAGCTTTTCGCTCGGCGCCGTAGGATACCTCGCCATCTTTGCCGAGATCGTGCTGATGGCATTGGTGACGGCGCTCGCCTCCCGGCTCACCGTCAACCGCACCCTCGAGCGCGTCGACTGACCGGCGGCGCGGCGCCTGACGGCCGCTCCACCTTGCGCCCGGAATGACATCGAGTATGCAAGACGCCAGAAGCATGGGTGCGAACCGGAACGACGCGGGGGGACGCGCGCGGCGATGAGCAGCCTCAAAACCGCTGTGCAAACGCGGCGATTGCGCGCGGTGGTCATCCGGCTCGCTGTGCTCGGTGCCGCCGTGCTCGCGATCGGCTTCGCCGTGTTCGTCTGGCGGCTGCCGAGCCGCCAGGTCGCGCTCGACCGCGACGCCGACGGCATCGTGGTGTTGACCGGCGGCACCTCGCGGGTGAGCGACGCGCTCGAACTTCTCGCCGCCCACCGCGGCAAGCGCCTGCTGATCACCGGCGTCAATTCGGGCACCACGACGGCCGATATTGCGCGCGAGAACCCGAACTACCGGAGCCTGCTGAGCTGCTGCGTCGATCTCGACTATTCGGCCATCAACACATTCGGCAACGCCACCCAGGCGCGGCTGTGGGCGAACGATCACGGCTTCGGCTCGCTCGTCGTCGTCACTTCGGCGTATCACATGCCGCGTGCGCTCGCCGAGCTCGAACATCAGCTGCCGCATGCCGCCTTGATCCCCTTCCCTGTTCTGTCCGACCGCCTGCGCATCGAGCCGTGGTGGTCGAACGGCGACACCACCAAGCTTGTCGTCTCCGAGTACCTCAAATTCCTTTTCGCCAAGGTGCGCATGCGGTTCGACAGCGTGCCGGCGGACAGCGGCACCAACCGGCTGTCCGACGCCAATCGCTCATGAATACGTCGCGCAGAACACGTTCGGGCGGAGCTTTGCTCCTGCTCCGTTCGCTGCTGTTCAATCTTTCGTTCTACGTCAACGTCACCGTTCTCATGCTGATATCGTTGCCGACGCTGGCGCTGTCGCATCGCATTCAGCTCGTCGCTATCCGTGTCTGGGCGCTGAGCTCGCTGTGGCTGTTGCGCGTGATCTGCGGCACCAAAATCGAATGGCGCGGCGTGCAGAACATTCCGCCGGGCGGCTGCATCGTCGCCTGCAAGCACCAGTCGTTCCTGGAGACGTTCGCGGTCTACAAAGTCCTCGACGATCCGACGTTCGTGCTCAAGCGCGAGCTGATGTGGATCCCGCTGTTCGGCTGGCACATGGCCAAGGCCAGCGTCATTCCGATCGATCGCGGCGCCGGCGTTGCGGCCTTGTCGCGCATGACGGCGCGGGCGCGCGCGCTTTTGGCGCGCGGGCGCCAAGTCGTCATTTTCCCGGAAGGCACGCGGCGGCGGCCCGGCGCCGAGCCGGACTACAAGAGCGGCATTGCCTACCTCTACGACAAGGCCGGCGTGCCTTGCGTGCCGCTGGCGCTCAATTCCGGACTGTTTTGGCCGCGCCGCTCGCTCAAGCGCTATCCCGGAACGGTCGTGATCGAAGCGCTCGAGCCGATCGCGCCCGGCCTCGCCCGGCGCGTTTTTCTCGCGCAGCTGCAAAGCCGTCTGGAGGAAGCCAGCGCGCGTTTGCTCGAGGAAGCGACAGACGCGGAGCATAATTGATTCATTGTCATCACCCGCGAAAGCGAGTGATCCAGTATTCACGGCGTGTCGAACCTGTGCTCCGGCAGCCGTGATTACTGGATGCCCCGCTTGCGCGGGGCGTGACACATGAGAATTTTTGGTCGAAATCAGCTCTCGGGAAACTGGACGCCCATAACTGCTTCCTGAAACCTGACGCCCGTCTCCTGCCGGCTGGCGAGCCGCTCGGCGAGCAGATGCAGCTCGGTCTCGCGATAGCCGAGCGCCTCGAGCGCGCGCACCGCTTCGAGCACATAATCGCGGTTGGCGCCGGATTGGCCGTGACCCTGGCGCACGTAATGCAGCTGCTCGGCGAGCGACAGCCGTCCGGCATACTGAACGTGGCCGCGGTCGACAATGTAGCACAGCGCGCTGACCTGCCGGCGCGCGGCATCTTCCAGCTCGATCCGCCGCACCGTCTCGCGATAGACCGCGGTGACCTGCTCGCGCCCACGCAGATAGGCGACGGTGTCCTCGCGCGCGGCAGCCGCAACCCGATAGGCGATGCCCCGGCACATGCCGCCGCGATCGAGCCCGAGCACCAGGCCGGGCCGCTCCGGCGTGCCGCGATGGACGAACGAAAACACGCACAGCGAACGGTGCAGGCCGGTAAGCCGCGCCGGCACGCGTTGCAGCGCCGCAAAGCCGGGCCGCCACATCAGCGAGCCGTAACCAAACACCCAAAAACCGCCGGTGTCGTGCGCGTCGATGACCTGCATGCCTTGGATTGACTTCGCGGCTTGACTGCGCTCGCCTAGCAGGGCGATCGCGGCGGCACAATGGCAGCCGCAGAATCGGGGCCGGGGTGTTCGAAACAGTCTTGGAAACGCCGCACTGGGCGGGCGAAAAGGCGCGATGACAGGCGAATCCCCGATCAGCATCATGCAAGGCGACGGCGAGCGCATGGCAAGGCGCAGCGGCCGCGCGCCCGCTCCCCGGCCGCGGCGCACGTTCTTGCGCATCGTCGTGCCGGTCGCGGTGCTCGTCGGGCTTGCGGTCGTCTGGTGCGGCGTCTGGTACTATGCCGCCGGCGTCGCCAACCGCACGCTCGCCGGCTGGATCGCGAGCGAAGCCGCCGCCGGCCGCGTCTACACCTGCGGATCGGAAGGCATCGGCGGCTTCCCGTTCAGCATCCAGGTCCGCTGCGTCGAGGCCGCGGCTACTTTCAAGACCGCGCAGGCGGCGTTCGACCTCGCCGCCAAGGACATTACCTTCACGGCCCAGGTCTGGCGTCCGACCGTGCTGGTCGGCGATGTCGTCGGGCCAGTCACGGTGGCCGAGCCCGGCCAGACGCCAAGCCTCGTCGCCAACTGGTCGAGCGCGCGCATG
>JASHWN010000234.1 GCA_030044035.1 Xanthobacteraceae bacterium | reverse complement strand
GGCCAGGAAAGAGCGATATCGAGTAAAGAATCTCACGTAATCGAGCGCGGCATAGTTCTCCTTCAAAAGAACAGGCACACTCGATATCACGAGCAAAAACGTCAATGGCAATATGACAATTGAGAGTACCGTGCGCCACTGTCGCGCGGCGGCCCATTGCTTCATGAGCCTAAGGGCGACAATGATCGTGCCGACCCACAGCGTGAAAAACGCCCCACCAAGAATGAAGAAGAGAATCTCTGATATAATTGGCAACCAAGACACCGCGTAAAGCAGCCATAGAAAAGCGAAAAACAGAGGCCAACCAGTCGCGAGAGCGACCGGCCAATACAGAATTCGATTGCCAGCCACCGGGAAAGTCATCGTCGACATCAGCCGTTGCCAAAGCCACAGACACAGCACGACCAAGCCGATCATCGCCGCCGGGGGAACCGCGGCGAGGAAAACGTAGAGAGTAACGATCCCCAATACGTGAATCATTGGTACTCGGGTTTTTGCCGGACTTCGCTTTGCCGCGTCACCAGCAGGCTAATCGCGGACCCATTCGAGAATGACCTCGCCGATCGCTTCTTTCCCCCGCGGAGTCTTCTCGTCTAGCTCGCGCCCGCCATTGGATGGTGTAAGCAGGTGCATGTAATCGCCATCGGCACGCACTCTCTCCCGCGCCTCGATCAACTTTGCCATTCCCTGCTCGTCACAGTAGATCCGATTTTGACGTCCGCCATGGCAAAACGCGCGCTGATCAGCGTGAGCTGAATCTGCCGCAATGATTGAAGCTCGCGATCCGTCCTGGAAAACCGAAGGATAGTGATGTGGCCTCCAGTCACGTCTATGTTTGGCTCTTTTTCGAAGTCACGAAAGTTCGGTGTGACCATGGCAACAATTCTCCGTGCTGTACGACGGTTTACCCCGGCTCTAGAACAGGTCATGCCAAACGTCGTCTATGGAAGATCGACGCTGACGTAATAAAAATGGCCGAGGACGTGCCGATGTCCGCAACAAATGACACCGTTCGCTTCGGCTTTTTTCTTCCAGGCTTCGGATTGATGGTCGGCAGCGATCTCGTCGGTTTCGTCGTATAACACTGCATGATCATCGTATGGCCAATCCGCCCATACCGCGAACAACGGCTTGGTTGGGTTACGCTCTTCAAAACGCCGGAGGTAAAACGGATAACCGAAAGAGAATTTCACGTATTCATCTGCGGCAGCACTCTCCTTCCAGAGCAAAGGCGAGTTCAATAGGACCGGCAAAAAGGTCAACGGCAATATGGCAGTCGAGAGCACCATGCGCCAATGCCGCCCAAGCGCCCATTGGATCATCAGCTTGCAAGCGATGGCGACCGAGCCGACCCACAGCGCGGCAAGCCCCAAGCCAACAAATACAAAAAACAACACCGATACGAGCGTGATGATAACAAACTTCTCCGATATAAACGACAACACAGTCGATATCTCAAAGATCAGCCATAGCAAGCCGAGAAGCAGAGGCCAAACAATCGCGAGAGCGGCCGGCCAATAAAGAATTTGATTGTCGGTCACGGGCGCAGTCATCGCGAATGGCAGCCATTTCCAGACCCGGAAGCACAGCAACCCTGTGACAATCGGCAACGCGGTCAAAGCCGCCATGAGCAGCGTCACAACGGCAGTGAACACGAGCGTGCCGGCGATCATGGGGACTGAGGTTTAGCTGTACCAAAGACGTCGGCGTAAATCTAGAACAAATCATGAACCAAGTCAAGCGACCGCAACCTGTGCACCAGCTTGTTTACGGCTGCTCGCTTCCAAGACTTACCGACTTTGTGGCGTCAATTTTTAGGGCGAATACGACCGGTTTCGTAAAGCTCGTAGCCTCTCACATTGTCTTGAATGTCCTGCTTGGTCGAGTGGGGGTAGTTTGGGTCCGGCTTTTCGTGAAAAGTAGAAAAAATTCCTGCGTAAAAATCCGCGATTGTGAGCATATCTTCTTTGCTGACGCCGGCTGCCGCCATGTATGCTCCCAGCGCGATGCTCGTGTAATGGCGATAATCGCGGACATAATTAAAATCGAATCTTTCTGCATCAAACGAGCCGCCATGAGCGAACGGTAAAAGCGCCGCAGCAACCATCGCTATTGTAAGCTCTCTCGTATCGGGATTCTGCAAGGCATTTGGATCTCCGCGAATCGCTTGCGCAAGATCGTGCATATAGTCAACCAGGTTGTGGGATTTGGCAGCGAGTCCGGCCTGCACGTATGTCTCCGGCGGCAGATCAGCTGGCCGAAGAATTTGGTTGCCCTTATCGTCCAGAATCGGCTGATTTGAACTGTCGAGAAAGGGCTCCGGGTGCTTCGGACTATCGACTGGAATTTGATTCGACCAAATCCTGTCACGCTCACCAAAAATCTTCGGAAAGCTGTCGCGGATAAGGGCAACGGTCACGTTGAACAGGTCGTGCAGAGGGTCCAGTGGATATCGTTGCGCCGCGCCGGTGGCCGCATTGCCGCCTCCGTCCGTCGCATCCGTTGCCGTGCCGGTGCTCGCCTGGGCGTATCGCGGGCCGCGCTCGGGGCCGCGCGCAGTTCCACGCGCCGGAGTATTTTCTCCGTCGTCCGTTGATGCGCCGTCGCCCCCGCTGGTCCATTGGCCGCCGCCATGCTCGCCGGCCGGCACGCGCGGCTGGTCGGGATCGTATTTGATGACATGGGAGCGCAGCCGCGGGTCGTATTGGCGCCACAGCTCCTGAGCCATCAGGACGAGCTCGCCGTAGTCGCGGCGCAGCGCGGCGATCTCCTCGCGGCGCCAGCAGGCGGTTTCGTCCTCCTCGCCGAGCAGCGCGCGCGCCGCCGCCAGAACTTCGAGCTGCTTCTGCAGGGTCGGCGGCGCGACCGTGGCAATGCGTTGTTTGATGGACGTCATCGGCTTTCGCTCCTGCGCCGCGGGCGCTCTTGTTGACTCATTGCCGTCACCCTGAGGTGCTCGCGAAGCGAGCCTCGAAGGGCGACAGCCATCCAAATCGGCTTTAGCCGATTTGGACACTAAACCCGCCGAAATCGGGCGAGGCCCGATTTCGGTTGGTCATCGGCCGCATCCTTCGAGGGCCGCGCTTCGCGCGGCCGCCTCAGGATGACGGTGAACGTTTGAAAGCGTGCTAGCGCTGGCGCGGCTTGGTGCCCGGGATGGTGTGCATCGGCGCCTGCTGGGCGCGGCGGATCGCCATCTCGGCCAGCGCTTCGAGGCCGCCGGGGCGATCGAGCAGATTTTTGGCTTCCGGCACGAGCGCGTCCTCGCTCTTCTCGACGACGCGCACCGAGGAGGTGCCGAGCGGCATCGGCTGGTCCTCGACCTTCTTCAGCCGCGCGATAATCTCGTCCATGCGCGCGTTCATGCCGTGCAGGCCTTTTTCAACTGAAACGTCGACCCGCCGATCGATACGCTTGTTGAACTTTTCCGCCTCGGGTCCTTCCGCCTCATCGGCGGCGCCGCCGGCGCCCTCGCCCGCCTGCGGCGAGAATTGCGGCCGCGGCTCGACATTGGCGCCCGGAATGTGCGCGCCCGGACAGCAATCGGGATCGAGCGCCACCAGAAGATCGTGGCTTTGTTTGATGAGGCCCTTGTCGGCCTTGGAATGGCGGGCGCCGATCTTGGCGAATTGTTCCGCGACCGCGGCCTCAGCGCCGGCGATCGCGCCCTTGAACCGGCGCGCCTCCATCGAGCCGTCGGCCTTGATCACCGCGAACGTAGCGTCCGGCAGGCACGGATGATCGACCAGCGACACCTCGGTCGGTTCTGCGGTGTAGCGCATCAGCTTCGGATCGTCCGGATCGGTCCAGCGCCGCACATAGCGGCCGCCCTGGGAAAAGCCGGTATAGACGCCCTCCTCGACCTTCTGCCATTCGGCATCGTCAACCACCTTGCCGCAGATCTCGATACGCCGCGCGGCGTCGTTGAATTCGATGTCGATGAGCTTGCCGGCCGCCACGGCGCCGTGCATAGCGCGCAGATTGCCGAAACTCCTGCCGTCGGTCGCGGCGGCGAATTTTTGCGACCATTTCTGATAATGCGGCTTGGTCGAGGCGTAATCGCACACCTCGCCGAGCGCGTCCGGCGCCTCGGCGGTGACGACGCCGTAAACCAGCCGCTTCGCCGCGTCGATCTTGGTGATCGGCACGAACAGCTTCAGGTCTTTGCTGGCGATGGCAGTGGCTTCATCCATGATGGACTCCTGTTGGCGTTTTTTGGGCGATATCCGGTGCGACCCGGCCAGGCGTGGGGCGCGGCCGGGGCGATTGCGTTTTTGGTTTTGCGAAAGCGTTCAGGCGGCGAAGCGGAGCCGCGCGATTTCTCTCAGGAGCGACATGACTGCCGCCGGCTCAAGGACGAGACGCCGCAGACGCTAATCCTTTGAACGCCAAACGACCCATCCCTCTTGGTCATATGCGCTTAGAAAAACTTCTTGTGCGCCACGCGCTATTTCGTCGATGAGCGTGTCCGCTACGACGTGTGTCGGAGGAAGGTCCGCCGCACGAAAGTTAAAATTGCTAAAGACGGCAACCAGCTTAAAGCTGTGTAGCCGAAGCATCGTCCGGGAGATTGCTGGTTTCCGGATGGCAGGTTGGAACCAAAATTAAAATCGTAAATCGCACGTCGCTGTTGATCGCGGCGCGCTGGGCAAGGGAGGGGTGGGGCGCAAGTTGCGCGGCCGATAATGATCTGGCGCACCGAGTAGTCGACGACCAGCGCTCCTTTGAGCACCTGCTGGTGGGCAGGCGCGCGCTTGAGAATTACCACGCTGGCACCATCAAACTTGCAGATGCTGATCTTTTCGCCAAACGACCAGACCCTCTTGGTCATACGCACTTACGAACACTTCTTGCGCGTTGTTCGCCATTGCGTCGATGAGAGTCTCGTCCAGGATGCGCGTTGTGGGCACGTCTGCCGCGTTTAAACTAAAATCGCAAAAGACGGCAACCACCAAAAAACCCCTTATTTGAAGCATGGTCCGCGATATTGCGGC
>JASHWN010000233.1 GCA_030044035.1 Xanthobacteraceae bacterium | reverse complement strand
GGGAGCGGTTCTTTGGAATCACAGCGTGCAGCGAGCTCGTCCGATCGAGCGATTGCCAAAAATCAGGTGAGCGCGTTCATCGCCTCGGCGCTGCGCACGCTCGACGCCGAACGCGACGGCATTGCGGCGCTCGCGGCCGCGATGTCCGGCACGCTCGGCGACTCCTTCATCGCCGCCGTCGAAAAAATCCGCACCGCGCGCGGTCGCGTCATCGTCACCGGCATGGGCAAGTCCGGCCACATCGCGCGCAAGATCGCCGCCACCTTGGCTTCGACCGGCAGCCCGGCGTTTTTCGTTCATGCCGCCGACGCCAGCCACGGCGACCTCGGCATGATCACCTCCGACGACGTCATGCTGGTGCTGTCGTGGTCGGGCGAGACCGAGGAGCTGAAGGACCTGATCGCCTATTCGCGACGGTTCCGCATCGCGCTGGTCGCGGTGACGGTCAACGCCGAGAGTACGCTCGGCAAGGCCGCCGACGTGGTGCTGGCGCTGCCGTCGGCGCGCGAAGCGTGCCCGCACAATCTGGCGCCGACCACGTCGTCCTTGATGCAGCTCGCGCTCGGCGACGCGCTCGCCATCGCGCTTCTGGAAAGCCGCGGCTTCACCGCGGTCGACTTCGGGGTGTTTCACCCGCGCGGCAAACTCGGCGCCGCGCTGAAATTCGTCCGCGATATCATGCACACCGACGCCGCCGTGCCGCTGATCCGGCGCGGATCGCTGATGTCGCAGGCGATCGTCGAGATGACCGCCAAAGGATTTGGCTGCGTCGCGGTGATCGACGCCGCCGGCAAGCTCGCCGGCATCATCACCGACGGCGACCTGCGCCGCCACATGGGGCCCGATCTGCTGCAGCAAAGCGTCGATGCCGTGATGACCGCCTCGCCGGTCATCGTGCGGCCCGATCAGCTGGCCGGCGAGGCGCTGCAGCTCCTCAATTCGCAGAAGAAGCAGGCGCTGATCGTGGTCGAGGCGGATAAGCCGATCGGCATCGTCAATTTCCACGATCTGTTGCGCGCCGGCGTGGCGTGACCGGCCACCCGCGGGTGCGGAGCGCGGCGCTGCAACTCGTCATCGTTACCTGGCAGCATTCCGCAAAACAGCTTCCAGCTCGGCGTCGAGAAAACGCCCCACCTCCGTCACGCGCTTATCGCCATACTGGCCAAAGAGCGACGACGGCTTATCATATTCAAAAATTCCCCTGCCCTGCTCATCCTCGAACAGGTCAGAAGCCGCCGAAACTGCCGCTCCGCGACCGCGTGCTGGTGGCGGCGGGGTTCATGAACTGCATGCCCGTCGGCGCCTGAAAGCCGCGCTGGTTTGCGCAAGGATCGTTCTAATCAGCACAAATTTCCCAAAATCGATTCGCCCCTAGGCGCGTCTAAGCGGCTGTCGACTGATAGGTCGGGGGTGTAATGTCATGTCGATGAGCCAAGAAGCGACAGCGCTTCGCGAGCACTGGGTGGCCTATCTGATCGAGGGCATCCTGCTGGTGGTGCTTGGCGCGGCGGCCATCGTGGTTCCGAGCTGGGCTACGCTGACAGTAACGATAATTCTGGGCTGGGTTTTTCTCCTCAGCGGCATTGTCGGCCTGATAACGACGTTCTGGTTGAGACGGGCGCCGGGCTTCTGGTGGTCGCTGCTCTCGGCCGTACTCGCCGTCGTGGTTGGCGCCCTGTTGCTCGGCTGGCCGGTCAACGGCGCGATGTCGTTGACGCTTGCGCTGCTCATCTATTTCGTGGCGGAAGGCATCTTCTGCATCATGTTTGGGCTCGAGCACCAGCGCGCGCTGTCGGGCCGCTGGGGTTGGCTGGTGCTCAATGGCATCATCGACCTGTTCTTGGTCGGAGTGATTGCCTTTGGGCTGCCCGGTACCGCAGCTTGGGCGCTGGGGCTCTTGGTCGGCATCGATCTGGTTTACGGCGGGGCGGCGCTGATCGGCCTGTCGCTGACTGCCCACGCAGCCAAGTCCGCCTAGGTTCTTCTCGATCCGCGGGTCACTGCCGCAAATGACGTTTTAGGTCTGCAACACTGGCCTAATACAGCCCGCCGTGCACCACGCCCGAATCGTTGGCCGGCTGCTCGGCAGGCTCAGGCAACGGCTGCGTATCGTTTTTGTCCTGACCCTGCGGCTCGGCATAAGCGGGCGGCTTTTGCTCCGAAACGGGCAACTTCTGCGCGGCAATGCTCGCCGTAGCGCCGGCCGGCGCCGGTTGCGCGGCGCCAGGTGCGCCGGGCGCCGCGGGCACGGCCGGCGCGGCGGGCGGATTTTGGCTGGGCTGGCCATGCGCGATGAATTGTTCATAGCCCGGCTCGCCGGGACGCGGCGGCAGTCCGCCCGGCTCGCCGCCCGCCCAATGCGGCCACATTTCGGCAATGGAGCTGGAAAACGGACTGCAAGCGCTCAACAGGGACGCACCGCCGAGGACCAGAGCCGCCGCGATCAATCGCCTGATCATCATGCCCGACGCCCCAGCCGCCGCAGCCGCCACTCGTGGCAATGCGGCGCCCCGCTCCGCGTCCCGCGTGCAACAACAAAACCAAACATGGGCGCATCTTGTCGCCGCGGCAAATGGCCGAAATGGCGAGCTTTGATGGCGAGACTGTGATGCCCGCATCCCACGTCCCGCTTCTATAGCGCGGCCGTCAACGATTGCCTAATCATACGCAAATTCGGGTGGCCGGTTCTCCTTCCGCTCGTCCCCGCGAAAGCGGGGACCCAGTTCTTTCCAATCTCTGGATTCCCGCTTTCGCGGGAATGAGCGGAATAAACAACCGACTTCCGCGCGGGCGGCTTACGCGGCGCGGCGGATGGAAAGCGCATGATCCACCGCGGTCATGACCTGGGCCGCCGTCAACTCGTCGAGACACTGGCTGCGGCTGTCGAGCCGGCGCTCGCAACCTTCCAACTGGCACGGCAGGCAGGGCAGCGGATTCTGCACCAGCCAAACATTGCCGCGCTGCTGGATCGTGCCGGCTGCCTCCC
>JASHWN010000232.1 GCA_030044035.1 Xanthobacteraceae bacterium | reverse complement strand
CGGCGCTACCAGCAATCCGCAATCGAGCCGCGCCGCCAGCTCGATCGACGGCTTGGAGAACGAGCCCACATAGGTCGGGATCGGCCGCTGCATCGGTTTCGGCGTGATGCGTACGTCGTCGAACTGGTAATGCTTGCCGTGATGCGAGATGCGGCCGTCCACCTGCCACAGCTTGCGCACCAGCTCCAAACCCTCTTCGAAAATGCCCTGGTTGTCGTCGAACGAGACATGGAACGGCGCGTATTCGCGGCGGTCGTAGCCGCGGCCGGCGGCGAACACGACACGGCCGCCCGAAATCAGATCGAGCGTCGCCCATTGCTCGGCGACGCGGATCGGATTGTGCAGCGGCAGCACCGTGACGGCCGGGGCGAGGCGGATGCGCCTGGTCTGCGCCGCCACGTAGGCCAGGACCAGATCGGGACACGACAACACGCCGAGCGAGTTGAAGTGATGCTCGCCGATCCAGGCCGAATGCATGCCGACGTTTTCGGCATGCAGCGCCTCGGCGGTGATGTCGGCGACGAACTGGTTCGAGGAGCGCGTGTTCGCGGCATAGTGATTGTCGCTCAGCGTGAAGTAGCCGAACTCCATGACGTCCTCCTGGCGGTTACCTACCGGGCCTGCTTTTTTCGTTGCGTTGCCGCCCAGAATAGATGAAGATGCATCTGTTGTAAATGCAAGCATGTGGGACATCATTCCTGAAAGGCTTCCCCTCGCTGCTGATGGCCGCACGGTGACCGACTCGCGCAAAGTCAATTTGGCCGATTACCTGCCCTACCTGGTGAACCGGGTCGGCAGCATCATTGCCGACCAGTTCGGCGCCGAGACGCTGGCGCCGCACCGTCTGAGCATCGCGCTGTGGCGCGTGATGGCGGTGCTGGCGGCCAACGGCCGGCAGCGTCAGATCGACCTCGCCGATCTCACCAGCATCGACGCGTCGACGCTGTCGCGCATCGTTACCCGGCTCGTGCGTCTTAATCTGGTAACGCGCACGCGCTCCGCCACCAGCAATCGCGAGGTCGCCGTGGCGCTTTCGGCCAAAGGCAGCGCGCTCGTCGCGCGCCTTATTCCGGACGCCCGCGAGATGGAGGCGGAAGCCGCGGCCGGAATCTCGCCCGAAGAGCTGGCGGTGGTCAAACGCTGCCTGCGCCGCATGTACGGCAACATGAAAAACCGCGCTGCCGCTTCAACCGCTACAAGGGCAAAGCGCGTCGCGGTCTAGTCTGGGACGTGCACGCATAAATTCACCATGTAGTGAAGCGACGCACCACACAGAGACGAACAAAGGCCGGCGACATGGAAGCCTTCATCCCGAACACCGTCCATCTTGTTGGCAGCATCGGGCTCGACACGGTGGACGAGGTATTTCGGACTGTCGGCAGGCTGCTCGGTCCCTATCTGCGGCGCGTGCCCGACGGCGAAGTCGGCGGCCGTAAGCTCTGGATCAGCTGGCAATATCCGCTGTTACGCGCCAGCGCCTTTTTGCGCCCCGATCCGTCTGGAGCCGTTCGGCCGACCAACCGCTTTCCGCTGCTCACGCTCGCGGATGGCATCAAGCCGTCCGACGTCCGTTTCGGCGAGCTCGGCTATGCCCGCGAGGCGCGCGCCTCCTACCTCGACTTTGTCGCGGCGCGGCAGAATGGCACGCTGCCAAAGCGCATCCGGTTTCAGGTCTGTCTGCCCACGCCTTTCGCGGTGGTCAGTTCGGTCGTCGTCCCGGCGGTGTCGGATGCTGTCGAGCAGGCTTACGAAAAAGCGATGATTGCCGAGGTCGCCGCGCTCTGCAGCCATATCCCGCATGACGACCTGTGCATTCAGTGGGATGTCTGCAACGAAATGGTGATCTGGGACGGCCAGGCCAGCGACGCCGTCCCTGCCAACGTCCCGCGGCAAAAGATTATCGAACGCATGCAGCGGTTGTGCAGTGCGGTGCCAGACGACGTCGAGCTTGGCCTGCATTTGTGTTACGGCGATTTCGGCGCCAGACATTTTGTCGAACCGAAGGACGCCGCCAAAATGGTCGATCTTGCCAATGAGCTGGCCCGCTCGATCAAGCACAGGCTGGCCTATATTCACATGCCGGTGCCGGTCGACCGCCGCGACGACGAATTCCACCGGCCATTGCAGGACCTCAAGCTCGCGGCCGACACCGAACTTTTCCTTGGCGTCGTCCACGCCAAAGATGGGGTGGAAGGCACAAAAGCGCGGATTGCCGCCGCACACCGCTACGTTCCGCAATTCGGCATTGCCACCGAATGCGGCATGGCCCGCGCCAGATCCGAAGCAACCGTGCGCGCTCTGCTGCAGATACATGCCGAAGCATGCGCCGGCAATTAGCGCGTCGCGCCTGCCGAGCGTCGTGGTGAGCACAGCCCTGGTGGAGTAGCGGCTCGCGCTTGCACATAAATCCGTCAAGCAACAGGAATGCGGTCATGAGAGAAATCTCGCGCAACGTCATCTGCCCCGGAACTCAGCCCTTCGTCCGTGATCAGTGGTACGCGATCGCATTTTCCCACGAAGTGGAGCGAGGAAAGCCATTTGCGCGAAAATGCATGGACGAGCCGGTACTGTTGTTCCGTGAAAGCGACGGTCGGATTGCCGCCTTGTACGACCGCTGTCCGCACCGCGGCGTGCCGCTGTCGCAGGGCCGCGTGCTCGATCACGCCGTCGAGTGCGTCTATCACGGTTTTCAATTCGACCGCACCGGTCGCTGTGTGCTCATTCCGACGCAAGAACACATCCCGCAGGCCGCATGCACCCGCAGCTATCCTGTAATCGAGCAGATGCAGTTTGTCTGGATTTGGATGGGTGACCCCGCCAAGGCCGATGCTGCGCTGGTGCCGAACTATGCGCAGATGGGCTGCAGCGAATCGGACCGCGCCTGGCGGTTCGAGCCCTATTTCATGATGGAGATCAAAGCCAACTATTCGCTGCTATTCGAGAACCTCCTGGACACCTCGCATATCAGTTTTCTCCATATCGGCGGCATCGACGGCGGCAACATGGCCACCGCTCCTTACACGACCAGCACCGACGGTTCGGTGGTGACGCTGGAGCGCGACCTCAAGCGCGACATGGCCGTGCCGGGCACGGCCAAACTGTTCTCGATGCCGGCGGGTCAGGTTTTTAGCCGCCGCCTGCGCTCGCAGAGTTTTCTGCCGCACCTGCACTTGATCAGCAACACGATCGGATTTCCCGACGCGCCGTCGCGTGCGCCTCATGTGCGCCTCAACATCATGCCGATTACGCCTGCGAGCCGTAATCACCTTTACCAATTCGTTGTGATTGCGACATCCTACCCGGTCAACGTTACGCCGGACATGAAGGAACAGTTGTGGACGGTGTTCGTCCAGGACCGCGACACGCTGGAGGCGATCCAGGCAGGCTATGATGCGTTCGGGCCGGATCTGCGCGAGGTCAGCGTCAAGGCAGATGCGGCAGCGCTGTCGGCGCGGCGCATTCTCGCGCGGCTCGGCCAAGCAGCAGGCGAGGAAGCGCCATTGGACCCGGCCTGATCGAATATCGGCACAACGAGGGACGGCGCCGCTAAGCGATTATTCTAAGTTAGTCCCCGGCGCTGAGTCCTCGAACACGGTGATCGCCGGCGGCTTGCCGGCGAAGCCGAGCTCGCTCCAGCGCGCCACCACCCGCTCGTACATCGGCTGCGACAGCTTGGTGCGCTTGGAGAAATTCTTGATGTAGCGATAGTCCATGCAGGCGTTGATCAGCGCCTTGGAGCCCCAGGGCCGGATCTCCGGCGGATTGAGGCTCGGATCGAGGAACGTGCTCCAGGTCTCGCGCAGAATGTCGATCGACTGCGCCGGCCGCGACCGCGTCGCCATCGCCCACAGCACCTGATGCACGTTGGTCGGGTCGACGTCGTCGTCGACGACGATGACGTATTTGCCGAAATAGACGCCTGCGGTGGTTTGCGCGGCGAGCGCCATGACCTGCGGCGCATGGCCGGCATACATTTGTTTGATCGACACGACCGTGATGCCCCAGCCGGCAGCTTCCGGGATCGACCAGACGCCTTGGATGCCCGGCACGCCGAGCTTTTGCAGGTCGGCCCAGATCGCCGCCGAGCGCAACGCGGCCCAGAACAGGCCAGCCTCGTTCGCCGGACCGTCCGCCATCAGCGCACAGGTCAAGGTCGGATTGTTGCGGAAGCGCACTCTCTCGACGCGCATGAACGGCGTCGCGCCGCTCGGCCGCCCGTAATAGCCGGTGAATTCGCCGAACGGGCCTTCGGCGAACGTTTCGTCGGGATAAACAAAACCCTCGAGAATGATTTCGGCGCGCGCCGGCAGCGGCAGGCCGGTGAGATCGCTGCGGAACAGCTCGATCGGCGCGCCGTTGATGCCGCCGTAATACTCGTACTCGCTTTCGGTCTTGGGAAAGCTCGTTGCCGCCACCAGAAACAGCAGCGGGTCGATGCCATAGGCCGCCGCGATCGGCATCGGCTTGCCCATCTTCCACCACTTCTCACGGTCGATGGTGGCGTCCTTGCCGGGCGAGGTATAGACGCCGATTTCGCGCGGCCCTTTGATCATCATCCGGTAAGTGCCGACATTGATGCGGCCGGTCTCCGGACATTGCGTCACCACCGCGTCGCCGGTGCCGAGATAAAGGCCGCCGTCGAGCGGCCA
>JASHWN010000231.1 GCA_030044035.1 Xanthobacteraceae bacterium | reverse complement strand
CTCATTTCCGATTCCGCGCCGGGCAGCGCCATCGACGTAAGCATGCGCATCATCGCCCAGGGCCTGAGCAAGGTGTGGGGCGAACAGGCTTTGGTCATCAATCAACCCGGCGCCGGCGGCGCCATTGCGGCGCACGCGGCAGCGGCCGCTACGCCCGACGGCTACACGTTGTTCATGCCGGCGCTGTCGGCCTTCGTGGCGCTCCCCGGTGAGGCCGACAATCTGCCCATCGAAGTGCCGCGCGATTTTACGCCGATCGGTTATCTCGGCGGTGCGCCGCTGTTCATTACCGCGGCGCCATGGGTCGGCGTGACGACGCTGCCGGAATTGATCGCGCTGGCGAAGAAAGAGCCCGGCAAGCTCGCCTACGGCGCCAACGGCGTCGGGCGGCTCACCCATCTCACCGGCGAACTCCTGCAAAGCCGCGCCGGCATCGAGCTTCTGATGGTGCCGTATTCGAGCGGCACCACGGCCGTGCTCAACGACATGATGGGCGGGCGCATCGCGCTCACGTTCGATTCCTATTCAGGGATTGCCGGCGCGGTCGCCGCCGGCAATGTCCGCCCGCTCGCGGTGGCTTCGCTGGCGCGCCTCGCCGACTTCCCGAACGTGCCGACCGTCGCCGAAACGCTGCCCGGCTTTGCCGCGGTGGGCTGGCAGGTGCTGGTGGCGCCGGCCGGAACGCCTGACGCGATCGTGCAAAAGGCCAACGCCGCTCTGCTCAAGGTGACCGGCGCCGCTGACGTACGCGAGCAGCTCGCGCAATTCGGCCGCGAGGAGCTGGCAATGTCGCCTGCGCAAACGCTCGCCTTCATTCAGAACGAGCAGAAAACCTGGGCGCCGATCATCAAACGGATCGGCAGCGTACGCTAGCGCTCAGCCCTTTTCGTCGCAGGCCCAGGCGCGCACCACGCAGTTGCGGCCGCCGAACTGATAGCAGCGGCGCATCGAGGCGTTCTCGGCCTTGCCGAGATGCGAGTTGATGGCCCAGCCGTACGAGCCGCAAGGGTTTTTGGCGTCGATCGCCATGGCGGCGCAGCCGCGGCGCATCTCGCCGACGATCTTGCAAGTGCCGCCGCTGCACTTCTTCAGTGCGGCCGAACGAGCGTCGGCGGCGTTGTGAAAGTCGTAGCCGTAGCCATAGGCACCGCAGGCGCCGACGGCGAACGCGCCGGCCGCCGCGGCCGCACCCGTCATGGCCGCCAACAGCGCCGCCGCCACGATCGCGCGGACGCCATGCGCCAGTGAACGCGTCATAAAACCCTCCCCCGCGAACGGGGAAGACGCTAGCGCGCAACGGTTTCCAGTCGGTGAATTTCGCTATGTTTCCCGGATGCGGTGCAGCATAAGCGCGTTTACGCGCGTCTTCGACGCGCTGTGGCGGTGCACCGCTGATCCGGGACCGTCACGAACTCCGCCGTTCGTAACGATCCCGGGTCTGCAGCGCACCACTTCGTGCTGCGCTGCGCCCGGGAAACGCGGCTATCACGTCTTTTCCAATTCCGCCTTCACGGCCTTGAGCGCCTCCGGCGTGTCGATGTCGGTCAGCGCCGCCGTGCCGGTGAGCGCCACCTCGGTCACGGCCTCGGCATAACGGCCGATCAGGTGGCGCGCGCCGACATCGCCTTCCACCGCCATCAGATCAGGGAAGAAGCGTCGCGACCACACCACCGGATTGCCGCGCTTGCCCTCGATGGTCGGCACCACGGCCAGCGCGCCCTTGTCGGGGTCGAACGCGGCGATCAGCCGATCGATCAGCGCAGCGTCGACCTGCGGCATGTCGCCGAGGCAGACAATGACGCCGTCGGTTTCCGGCGGCACCGCGGCGATGCCTGCTTTCAGCGAGGTGCCGAGGCCGTCGCTGAAATTGGGATTATGAACAAACCGCACCGAGAGGCCGGCGAGCGCCGCTTCGACCCGCTCGCGCTGGTGGCCGGTGACGACGATGACCGGCCGCGCCTTCGAGCCTAGCGCCGCCTCGACGACGATGCGCACCAGCGGCCGGCCGCTGATTTTTTCCAAAAGCTTGTTCGGCCCGCCCATGCGGCTGGAGCGGCCGGCGGCAAGCACCAAGGCGGCGATGGCGCGTCCCGCCTTGGCCGGCTCTTCGCGCGGCTGCGGCCGGGTCACGATTTCCATCAACAGGCCGCCGACGCCGAAGCCGGTGATGTCCTCGCGGCCGACCGGCAGGCCGGCCAGAAGCCGCATCAACACCCAGTCGAAGCCGTTTTCTTTCGGGCTGCGGGCGCAGCCCGGCGCCCCAAGCACCGGATGGCCGGCGGCGTTACCGATCATCAACAGATTGCCGGGATCGACCGGCATGCCGAAATGAACGATGCGGCCGCCGATCGATTCCACCGCGGCCGGAATGACGTCGCGGCGGTCGGCGATTGCGGAAGCGCCGAACACGATGGCGAGCTCGGCGCCGTCCTTGAGCACCTCGTCAAGCGCGCGGGCGAGCGCGGCGCGCTCGTGCGGCACGCGCCGCTCGGCAACGATGGCGGCGCCGGCCGGCGCCAACCGCTCGGCGGTGATCTTCAGCGTCTTGTCGATCACCTTGGGCGACAGGCCCGGCAAGATGGTCGAGACGACGCCCACTTTACGGACGCGATAGGGCGCGACGCGCAGCAGCGGTTTCTGCACGCCGGCGAGCGCGGCGTCGCGCGCCGCTTTGTCAACCGCAAACGGAATGATTTTCACCGTCGCGATCATTTCGCCGGCGACCACCGGCTTATAGGCCGGGAGCGTCGCGAAGGTGATCGCCTCGTCGATGCGGTTGAGCCGGTCGACACTGTCCTTGTCGACCACCAGCACGCCGGCGTTCTGCGCGAACAGATTGGCGCGGCCGGTAAAGGCGCGATCGACATGGACGCCCTCGCCGGCGACGGCATCGGCGATTTCGGCGGCGGCCTCGTCTTCCGAAACGTCGCCGGGCTCGAGGCGGGCGACGACGATGTCCTTGATGCCGGCGGCTTCGAGCGCGGCGACCTCGGCGGCGCCGACCAGCGTGCCCTTCTTGAGCACCAGCGTGTCCTGGCGGATGGTGTGGACGGCGGTAGCGCCGAGCGCCTCCTTGGGCGCGACCGCGCCGAACTTCATGACGCGACCTTCGCCATGGCGGGCGCGGGCCCTGCTTCCGCTTCGCCTTCCTCGCGCAGCCGCGCGGTGATCTCCGCCATGATGGCGACGGCGATTTCGGCCGGCGACACGGCGCCGATATCGAGCCCGATCGGCGCGTGGATGCGGGCAATGGCGGCGTCGCTTACGCCCTGCTCCTTGAGCCGGGCGACGCGCCGCGCATGCGTCTTCTTCGAGCCGAGCGCGCCGATATAGAAGCAGTCGCGCGACAGCGCGTGAATGAGCGCCGGGTCGTCGATCTTCGGATCGTGCGTGAGAGCGACGAACGCGGTGTAATGGTCGATGCCGAGCGGCGGCAGCGCCTTGTCGGGCCACTCGGCGATAATTTTCACGTCGGGAAAGCGCTCGATCGAGGCAAATGCGGTGCGCGGATCGACGATGGTCACCTCATAGCCGAGCAGTTTGCCGATCGGCGCCAAGGTCTGGCTGATATGCACCGCGCCGGTGATGACGAGCTGCGGCGCCGGCACGTAGACGGTGAGAAAAACAGGGCCCTCGGGGCTGTCTGCCATGCCGCTTTTGCCGCTGCGCAAGCGCTCGGCGAGGGTTGCGCGCAATGGATCCTTGGCGACGTCGGCGGCCTTGACCAGGCGCGACTTGCCGCTTGCCACATTGGTGACGAGGATCGCGGCGCGGCGCGCCGCGCGTTCGGTGTTGAGGGTGCGAAGCAGGTCGAGTTTCATGGTTGCTTTCTATCGCGAATAGCGAATGACGAATAGCGAATAGAGTGCGGCTGCCCTATTCGCCATTCGCTATTTCGCTACTCGCCCTCTACTCCACCTTCTCCACAAACACCCGAATGGTGCCGCCGCAGGACAGGCCGACTTTCCACGCGGTCTCGTCGGCGATGCCGAATTCCAGCATTTTCGGCTTGCCGCTCCCGATGACGTCGAGCGCTTCGGTCACCACCGCGCCCTCGACGCAGCCGCCGGACACCGAGCCCAAGAAATTGCCTTCGCCATCGATGACGAGATTGGAGCCGACCGGGCGCGGCGCCGAGCCCCAAGTCTCCACCACGGTGGCGAGTGCGACGTCACGGCCGCCTTTGCGCCAATCCTCGGCGGCTTTGAGGATGTCGTCGTTGGTCGCGAGCATCACGGACCTCACTTGGTTCGGTGCGAGTGGCGAATAGCGAATGGCGAAATGGCCGTTCTCAGACACCCATTCGCTATTCGCCATTCGCAATTCGCCAATATAATCCTTCACGCGACCTTCTGCATCCAACTCTTGGGGTCGCCGGAGTGGCCGCCGCCGTGCTCCAGCGCGGCAACGAGACCGGCCATCGATTCGAGATTATGGATCGGGCGAAACTCGTCGACATGCGGCAGCATGGCGCGAATGCCGCGGGCGCGCGCCTCGAAGCCCTCGAAGCGCAGCAGCGGATTGAGCCAGATCAGCCGGCGGCAGGAGCGGTGCAGGCGGTCGATCTCGAAGGCCAGCGTGTCATCGGCGTCGCGTTCCAGCCCGTCGGTGATGAGCAGCACGATGGCGCCCTGGGTGAGCACGCGGCGCGCCCACAGTTTGTTGAAGGCGTGCAGCGACGAGGCGATGCGCGTGCCGCCCGACCAATCGGGCACGCTGGCCGAACAGGCGGCGAGTGCATCGTCGGGATCGCGCTCGCGCAGCGCGCGGGTGACGTTGGTGAGCCGCGTGCCGAACAGGAAGGTGCTGACGCGGCGGCGCGTCTCGGTGAGCGCATGGAGAAAATGCAGGAAGATGCGGCTGTACTGGCTCATCGAGCCGGAAATATCGAGCAGCGCCACGAGCGGCGGCGGCCTGGTTTTCGGGCCGATGAAGCGCAGGTCGATGAAATCGCCGCCGCCCTTCATGCTGGCGCGCAGCGTGCGGCGGATATCGATCAAATGGCCGTGCCGATGCGGCTTAAGGCGCCGTGTGCGCACCTCGGCGAGCGGCAGCACCAGGCGCTTCATCGCCGCCTTGGCGGCTTCGATCTCGGCGCTGGTCATCTGGGCAAAATCTTTGCGCTGCAGCACCTCGCGGTCGGACACCGTCATGCGCGCGTCAAGCTCGACCTCGCGCTGCCGTTTGAGCTTGTCGTCGAGGCCGGAGAACAGCGCCTCGTGCACGCGCGTCGAGCCCGGCTGCGGCGCCTGCGGTGGGGCAGGGGCCTGCGGCATCATCATCGCCAGCATCTGATCGATATAGCCGCGGCGGCGGAAGAAGATGCGGAACGCCTGGTCGAACAGCACGGAATGCTCGTGGCGTTTCACGAACACCGCATGCAGCGTCCAGTAAAAATCTTCGCGCGTGCCGACGCCGGCAACCTCGAGCGCCTCAAGGGCATCGAGCACCGCGCCCGGCCCGACCGGAATGCCGGCAGCGCGCAGCGCGCGGGCGAAATAGACGATGTTCTCGGCGAGCCGGCCGGTGGTTTGGCTCTCCGCACTCGTCATTGCCGGGCTCGACCCGGCAATCCATGCAGCCAAGACGCAGCATGGATGCCCGGGTCAAGCCCGGGCATGACGAACGAATGTGGCGAGGAGGTGTGGCGCATGTCTATTCAGCCGCGCGCAGCTCGGCTTTGACTTCGTCGAGCAGCTCCTTGACCTTTGAGCCTTCCAACCGCGCAATGTCGTCCTGGTATTTGAGCAGCAC
>JASHWN010000230.1 GCA_030044035.1 Xanthobacteraceae bacterium | reverse complement strand
GATCGGAGCGTTTCGGAAATCTCTCAGAAAGAGTACCAATAATTAGTAGACCAAATTCTGGATTTAGGAACGTTCTTCGACGAATAGCCAATCCGGCAACAGTTTCCAGATGTTCAATGTAAGCTTGATCAAATGGCAGGTTTAAACTGGGGCGCAAGACACTGGCGAGCGCGCCAAGAGCAAATGAACGGCCTCCTTGCTGAACCGCGAGAAGCCGCGAATACACAATATTTAAAAATTCATCGAGACCCTTGTAGGCATCGAATGCTGGTAAATTGTAGTGGATAATTCTCGCAGCGGCGAGGGCTGCAACGTCCCTCTCATGAACACTTTCGAATTCTTCCCCAAAGAGAAACTCTAGGACGTCTTTTAGGGTCGTCCGCGAAAGACCTTGTAGTCGGTCTGGTATGATCTCAAGAACCGCATGGTCGACAGGCGGCTGATGTCTAGAAATCTTCAAGCGCGACCGGTAGTCGGAGGTGTCGCTATTTCTAAGGCAGCGAAGGGCAAAACGTACTTTTTCTATGTTGCCCGGATACTCCTCAAGGTCTGAAAGCCAGTCCGCGTATTGGTGGGCGCGTCGATCAACCTTAAGCCGCCGAACCGCTAACCTAATGATCCAGCGCGCAAATCCAGGCGCTCGATCATAGATGTTGCTTGCAATGATATTACCCAGGATCGACGTAATCGGATTGAAGAATGCGCCGAAATCCATAGCAGCCTCCCCGCACTGGCGGCACACGGCCAAGTCTCTCCAGGGCGACTAAAAGTAGAAATGGGTAGGCCAAATTCAACCGTCAAGACCTTTCGCTCGTTGGCCATGGCGTCACACGGCGCCCCACATCTCGCGCGCGGTCTCGACCACGAGCGACAGCTTCTTGATCTCGTCGGCAACAGTCATAGCCTGGCCGCCGATGCCCGAGGAAAAGCCGCATTGCGGCGACAGTGCGAGCTGCTCGATCGGCGCGTAGCGGCTCGCCTCGTCGATGCGGCGCTTGAGCTCATCCTTGCTTTCGAGCTGCGGGCTCTTGGTGGTGACGAGACCGAGCACCGCGATCTTGCCTTTCGGCAAGAAGCGCAGCGGCGAGAAATCGCCGGCGCGCGGCGAATCGTATTCGAGGAAATAGCCATCGACGCCGATGGCGTTGAACAACAGCTCGGCGACCGGCTCGTAACCGCCTTCCGCGATCCAGGCGCCGGCGAAATTGCCGCGGCACAGATGCATGCACACGACCATGCCGGGCGGCCGGCCGGCGATCGCGGCATTGAGCAGCGTGGCGTAGGTGCGCGGCAGCGCGTCCGCATCCTCGCCGAGCGCGGCGACCTGGCGGCGCAATTCCGGATCGCACAGATAGGCGAGGTTGACCTCGTCGATCTGCAGGTAGCGGCAGCCGGCCGCCGCCAGATCGGCGATTTCGGCGCGGTAGACCGCCGCGAGATCGTCGTAGAATCCGTCCATCTGCGGGTACGCACGCGCATCGATCGCGCCGCGGCCGCCGCGGAAGTGCACCACGGTCGGCGACGGAATGGTGACCTTCGCCGTCATTCCGGGCGGCGCGATCGAAACCAGAAACTTGAAATCGTCGACAAAAATGCCGGCCGGCCGCGACAGCTTGCCGACCACCTGCAGCGACGGCGGCGTGTGATCGCGGGTGCCGGCGGCGGAATGAAAGCGCACCGTGAGCTGCGAGGCCATCGGCTTGACGTTGCCGATCTTGAGCAAGAAATCGCGCTGCCAGGATTGCCGGTTGTATTCGCCGTCGGTGACGAGCCTGAGGCCGGTCTCCTCCTGCAAGCGCACCACGTCGCGGATCGCCGCCTGTTGGATGCGCGCAAGGTCCTCGGCCGAGATATCCCCGCGCTCGGCGGCCGCGCGCGCTTTGATCAATTCATCGGGCCGGATCAGGCTGCCGACGTGATCGGCGCGAAACGGCGGAACGGTACGCTCTGGCATCGCAGACACTGAAGGGCTTTTGCGAAGTACCGTCATCCATAGCGGGCGCGCGCGCCGCGCGGAAGTGCCCTAGCCCGCGGCGATTGACACGCTCTCGGCCTATGGGAAGATCGCGCACGCTGGCGCCAGGCGCGAAGAATGCGGGAAATGTCATGAAAAGGGCCCTCACGTCCTTGATGCTGGTCGCCGCCTTGGCGTTCGCCTGGACGCCGCGCGTGCACGCGGCGAATTATCCGGACCACCCCGTCAAGATCATCGTGCCGTTTCCGGCCGGCGGCATCACCGACGTGGTGACGCGGCTGATCGCGCAGCACCTCTCGGAGCGGCTCGGCCAGCAGTTCTTCATCGACGATATCGGCGGCGCCGGCGGCAATATCGGCATGGCCGACGCGGCGCGCGCCGCCGGCGACGGCTACACCATCCTGTTCGCCTCATCGAGCATCGTCGTCAATCCGAGCCTTTACAAGAAAGTGCCGTTCGACGTGACGAAGGATTTCATCCCGGTCACCAAGGCGGGCGCGACGCCGAATGCCTGGATGGTCAACAACGATTTCCCCGCCAAGACCATGCAGGACCTGATCCGCCTGCTCAAGGCTAGTCCCGGCAAGTACAACGTGGCCTCGCCAGGCAGCGGTACGAC
>JASHWN010000229.1 GCA_030044035.1 Xanthobacteraceae bacterium | reverse complement strand
GCCGTCCGGGTGATGAATGATGGTGCGGGTCGGCTGAATGACCGTGCCGGCGGCGGAGCGCGCGATCCAGGGGTGGTGCTTCTTCACGGCCGCATTGGCCGCGCCAATGTGCGCCGCAGCAACAGCAACAATCGCAAGCATGGCGGGAAGTTTTCGCATGGGGCCTCGCTTTCCCTCGCCGCGACTGTAGCGCGGTTCGCCGCGTTGCGACAGGGCCGCGCGGCGCGGGCATGCCAAGGCGGTTAGAAAACAGCATGCTACGAACGTAGTACTTTATGCCACATTTTTCTCCACCAAGCCGGAGGCTATAAATCATTCAAGTCGAGGCGCCGAAACAGGCGCCCACAAGACGCCATGGGGAGGAACCGCGATGTTCACGCGACGAACACTGTTGAGCGCGGCCGGCGCCGGCGCGGCGCTGGCCGGCAGTAGTTTTGCCCTGCCGAAGCTGTTCGAAGCCGAAGCCGCCGGCGTGCCGCTATCGCCCGGCGTGCCGGCCGGGGTTGCCAGCATTGCCCGCCTGGAGACGCTGCCCGGCAAGAAGCCGCTCATCAAGCTCGCCGATCGGGCGCCGAATTACGAGGCGCCGCTGGACTATTTCCGCACGCCGATCACGCCGAACGAGGAGTTTTTCGTCCGCTATCACCTGTCCAACATTCCGGAAGTGGATGCGAAGACCTACAAGATCGCGGTCGGCGGCGATGGCGCCAACGGCCAGGCCACGCTCACCCTCGACGACCTCAAGGCGATGCCGGCTTATGAGGTCGTCGCCGTCAATCAATGCTCCGGCAATCGCCGCGGCCTGTCGAACCCGCACGTCGCCGGCGTCGAATGGGGCTATGGCGCGATGGGCTGCGCGCGCTGGAAGGGCGCGCGGCTCAAGGACGTGCTCGACAAGGTCGGGCTGAAGAAGGAAGCGATCGAGGTCGCCTTCAACGGCGCCGACGGCCCGGTGCTCGATGCCACGCCGGATTTCATCAAGAGCCTGCCGGTGTGGAAGGCGACCGATGAATCGACGCTCGTCGCCTATGAGATGAACGGCGCGCCGTTGCCGCACTTCAACGGCTTTCCGGCGCGCCTCATCGCGCCCGGCTGGACCGGGACCTACTGGATGAAGCATTTGATCTCGGTCACCGCTTTGACCAAGCCGCAGGGCGGTTTTTGGATGAATCCGGCCTACCGCATTCCGGTCGGCAAATTTCCCGTGGTGGCGCACTTTCTCTCGCAGGAGAACGCGACCTCGACGCCGATCACCGAGATGGTGGTCAACTCGTTGATCACGAGCCACGCCGACGGCGCCAAAGTAAAAGCCGGCAAGGTCACGGTCAGCGGTCTCGCCTGGGACGCCGGCTACGGCATCCGCAGCGTCGAGGTCTCGACCGACGGCGGCAAGACCTGGTCGGCGGCGAGCCTCGGCAACGACCTCGGCCGCTACGCGTTCCGGCCGTGGAGTTTCGAGCTCAATGCCAAGCGCGGCAACAACACCGTCATGGCCAACGCCACCAATGCCATCGGCCAGACGCAGACCGCGACCTTGATCTGGAATCCCGCCGGCTACCACAACAACGTGATGCAGTCCGTCACGCTCGTCGCCGGCTGAGGGAGGATGCTTATGCGCGCTTTTGCCTTGACCTTGATCGCGAGCCTCGCCGCCGGAGTGTCGGCCGCCGCTCAGGAGCAAACGATCACGCTCAAGCCGGGGCCGGGGCTCGACAAGGTGCAGACCAATTGCAGCAGCTGCCACAGCCTCGCCTACATCCCGATGAATTCGCCGTTCCTCAACGCTGCCGGCTGGAATGGCGAAGTCACCAAGATGATCAAGGCCATGGGCGCGCCGATCGGCGATGATGACGCCAAGGCGATCGTCGATTATCTGGCGAAGAATTACGGCGTTTGAACCGTCGCGACGCCGCGCTTGCGGCGAAGCGCGTACGGCCGCAGGTTGTAAGCAGCGCAAGACTGCTTATATAGGACGGAACACGGGCAGGCGCTGCGCGGACTGCGCCCATTAGGCGAAAGGCAAGGCCGCCCGGCCCAAAGTCTCGGCGACGTTGTGTCAGACGCGGTTATCGCCTAGAAGCGGCTCCGCTCCGGTTGGCGCGGCGCCGCGCCGCCGGCGAATTTGCGATGGAGACTTGACCATGGGTTACAGCGTCGCAGTGGTCGGCGCGACCGGCAATGTGGGCCGCGAGATGCTGGGCATCTTGGCCGAGCGCGCGTTCCCGGCCGACGAGGTGGTGGCGCTCGCCTCGCGGCGGAGCCAGGGCATCGAAGTCTCCTATGGCGAGCGCACGCTCAAGGTCAAAGCGCTCGAGCACCACGACTTTTCCGGCACCGACCTCTGCCTGATGTCGGCGGGCGCGGCCGTCTCCAAGCAATGGTCGCCGAAGATCGCCGCCGCCGGCGCCGTGGTGATCGATAACTCATCGTGCTGGCGCTACGATTCCGACGTGCCGCTGGTCGTGCCGGAGGTCAATGCCGACGCCATCGACGGCTTCCGCAAGCGCGGCATCATCGCCAATCCGAACTGTTCGACCGCGCAGCTCGTGGTCGCGCTCAAGCCGCTGCACGACCGCGCCAAGATCAAGCGCGTCGTCGTCGACACCTATCAGTCGGTATCGGGCTCCGGCAAGGAGGCGATGGACGAGCTGTTCTCGCAGAGCAAGGCGGTATTCACGCTCGACGAGGTCGCGCCGAAAAAATTTGCCAAGCGCATCGCCTTCAACGTGATCCCGCAGTGCGACGTGTTCATGGAGGACGGCAGCACCAAGGAAGAGTGGAAGATGGTGGTCGAGGTCAAAAAGATTCTCGATCCCAAGATCAAGCTCATCGCCACCTGCGTGCGGGTGCCGGTGTTCATCAGCCATTCCGAGGCGGTCAACGTCGAGTTCGAGAACCCGATCAGCGCCGACGAGGCGCGTGAGATCTTGCGCACCGCGCCCGGCTGTCTGGTCATCGATTCGCGCGAGCCGGGCGGCTACGTCACGCCCTATGAGGCGGCCGGCGAGGACGCGACTTTCATCAGCCGCATCCGCGAGGACGCCACGGTGGAGAATGGGCTGTCGCTGTGGGTGGTCTCGGACAACCTGCGCAAAGGCGCGGCGCTCAACGCCATTCAGATCGCCGAGTGTTTGGTCAAGCGCAAGCTGATCACGGCCAAGCGCAAGGCGGCGTGAGCCACAGTTGTTTCCCGGATGCGGTGCAGCGCGAAGCGGTGCACCGCTGTTCCGGGAACTTCGCACACACTGAGTTTCAGAAGGTCCCGGGTCTGCAGCGCACCACTACGCTTCGCTACGTGCTGCGCTGCGCCCGCGAAACGGTTTCTGAGACTTGCTCCCCCTCACATGCCCCGACAGCTCCGCAGCCAATTGGTGCGCGCGGCGCGTTCGGCTTCGACGACGCCCGGGGCTGCGCCCAGGCACCAGTCGAAATGCACCCGATAGTC
>JASHWN010000003.1 GCA_030044035.1 Xanthobacteraceae bacterium | reverse complement strand
CAGGCAGGCGAGCTCGCAGCCCGCCTCCCTCGCCACCGGCGCGCAAATCTCCTTGAGCATGGCGAGCCGCTCGTCGGGCGAAAACAGCGGCGTCTTGCCGGGATGGATGCCTAGGGCCAGCACCAGCTTGTCGGCAAGCCGCACCGCGCCGCCCACGACGTCGAGGTGGCCGAGCGTGATGGGATCAAACGTTCCGGCGAAAAGCGCGATGCGCGGCATGCGGCGGTCTAGCTTGCGGCGCGGATCGCCGCAAGGCGGCGCTTAGGGTCGCCAGGAGCGGCGCTCATGATGCCGAAGAATTCTCCGTCCAATCAAGGTTTTACGTGATTGCGCTCACGTGATCTAGCACGCCTCGGCCGCCAATTCGGTAATGGTTGATTTTTTATAAACACAGTGAACCTGCACCGCGCCCCGCGCGACCGATGGGAAAGAGCCGTCCAGGGCGGACGGGTGGGTGAACGGGGACGGGGTCATGCGCAAGACGATTTACGCCATTACTGCCGCTGCCGCGATCGCGGCCGTGTTGGTCATGCTGCCGAACTTTGTACCGCAGGTCGAGGCCCATGGGCCGGTGCTCGGCGCCAAGGGCGACCGCATCGACGCGCGGCCGGCCGGTGACAAATGCGAGCACGAATGGCCGTATTTCGAGGCCTCCTGCCTGCGCGATCCGCGTTATCCCTTCGGCCAGGCCCGCGAAGTGCGCATCATCCCGCTCGACCGCTTGCCGGAGGCCAGCCAAAACATCGCCGTCGCATCGCGCTGAGATTTCATACGGAATCCGAAGCGGCGCTTCGATCGTCATTGCGGGCTCCTCGCTGCGCTCAGCCCCGGAATGACGAATTAACTCACTCGCCCTTGATGCCCGCGGCGCTGACCACTTGCGCCCACTTCTTGGTTTCGGCGGCCATGAACGCTTTGCATTCCTCGGGCGAGACGACCTTGGTCTCCACCTCGAGCCGCCCATAGGCCTGCTGCACTTCGGGCGTTTTCAGAACGTCGTTGACCGCAACATTGAGCGTCGCAACGATCGGCGCCGGCGTGCCGGCGGGAGCCATCAAGCCGGTCCATAGCGACTCCGTCAGCTGCGGATAACCGGCTTCGGCGAAGGTCGGCACGTTCGGCAGTTGCGGAATGCGGCGCTCGCTGGTGATGGCAAGTCCGCGCAGCTTGCCGGCGACGATGTGGGTGAGCAGCACCGAGGTGCTGTCGATCATCAATTGCACGCGGCCGGCCAACAGATCAGTCACCGCAGGCGCCGCCCCGCGATACGGCACGTGCGTGATCTTGATGCCGGTCGCGAGCTGCAATTGCTCGCCGATGACGTGCGGCAAGGTGCCGACGCCCGGCGAGCCGAAATCGAGTTTGCCGGGATTGGCCTTGGCGTAAGCGAGAAATTCCGCGAGCGAATTCGCCGGCACCGCGGGATTGACGGTGAGGATTTCCGGCGAGACCGCGACGATCGCGATCGGCACCAAATCGCGCAGCGGGTCGTAATCGAGCCTGTAGAGCGACGGCGCGATGGTCAGCGAGCCGACTTGCGACAGCAGAAGCGTGTAGCCGTCGGGCTCGGCACTGACCACGATGCGGCCGCCGACGGTGCCGGCCGCGCCGCCCGGCCGGTTCTCCACAACCACGCTTTGCTTGAGCTCCGCCGACAAGCCGTTCGCCAGGATGCGCGCCACCACATCGGTCGGGCCGCCGGCCGGATAGGGCACGATCAGACGGATCGGGCGAGTGGGATAGTTCTGCGCCGCCGCAGTCACCGGCTGCGCCAGAAGCAACGACGCCGCCAGCAATCCGAGAACAGCTCGGCGATTTTTTGTGCTCATGCCCGCCTCTCCTGCCGCAGCCTTGGCTCTTTGCCGCGCTTTATCATGCGATGGCCGGCACGCCATTTAACCGCTTCGGCGGCGTTTTGGCCATTTGCCAGTGCCTTGACCCACCCGGTAGCCGCGTCTAAGAGCCGCTTAGCCGAAACAGGCCGCCGCCATGCTGGTGCTGATCGACAATTACGACAGCTTTGCCTTCAACCTGGTGCACTATCTGGGTGAATTGGGGGCCGCGGTCGACGTGCACCGCAACGACAAGGTGACGAGCGCAGCCGTCATCGCCGCGGATCCCGACGCCATCGTGCTGTCGCCCGGCCCTTGCACGCCGAACGAAGCCGGCATCTGCCTCGACCTCATCGCACAGGCGGCGCCGAAAATTCCGATCCTCGGCGTGTGTCTCGGCCATCAGGCGATCGGCCAGGCATTCGGCGGCACGGTGGCGCGCGCGCCCGAGCCGGTGCACGGCAAGCTCTCACAGATCCGTCATCGCGGTACCGGCGTGTTTCGCGGCATCAATGCGCCGTTCTGCGCCACGCGTTATCATTCGTTGGTGGTCGAGCGCAAAGACCTGCCGCGCGAATTGGCGGTGACGGCGGTGACGGCGGAGACCGACGACGGCCTCATAATGGGGCTTGCGCATACCCGTTTGCCGGTGCACGGCGTGCAATTCCATCCCGAAAGCATCGCGTCGGAGCACGGCTACGTCATCTTGAAAAATTTCCTCGATATCGCTGCCGCCTGGAATGCCGCGACCGGCCGGCGCGGCGCAACGCCGGGCCAAGATCAGGCCGGCAAGGTCTTTGCGCGCGTCAACTGAGGATGCTTCTGTGACCGACACGTTTCGCGGGATCATCGGCAAGGTCGCGACCGGCGCCGCGCTCACGCGCGAGGAGGCGGCGCGCGCCTTCGACCAGATGATGTCGGGCGAAGCGACGCCCTCGCAGATGGGCGCGCTGCTCATGGCGCTGCGGGTGCGCGGCGAGACCGTCGACGAGATCACCGGCGCGGTGACGACCATGCGCGCCAAAATGCTGCGCGTAGCCGCGCCGCCGGAAGCGATCGACGTGGTCGGCACCGGCGGCGACGCTTCGGGCTCGTTCAACATCTCGACCTGCGCGGCGCTGATCGTCGCCGGCGCCGACGTGCCGGTCGCCAAGCACGGCAATCGCGCGTTGTCGTCGCGCTCCGGCGCCGCCGACGTGCTCACTGCGCTCGGCGTCAACATCGATCTCGAGCCGGACAAGATCGCCCATTGCATCCGCGAAGCCGGCATCGGCTTCATGTTCGCGCCGGCGCACCATCCGGCGATGAAGAACGTCGGCGCCACCCGGCTCGAGCTCGGCACCCGCACCATCTTCAATCTGCTCGGGCCGCTGTCCAATCCGGCCGGCGTGCGCCGGCAGATCGTCGGGGTGTTTTCGCGGCAATGGACCGAGCCGCTGGCGCAGGTTCTCAAAAACCTCGGCACCGATCGCGCCTGGGTGGTCCACGGCTCCGACGGGCTCGACGAGATCACGACTTCCGGTCCGACCAGCGTCACCGCGCTTGAAGACGGCACAATCCGCAGTTTCGAGATCGCGCCGGAGGACGTCGGCCTGCCGCGCGTAAAGCCGGAGCAGCTGCGCGGCGGCGACGCGGCGGCCAATGCGCAAGCCGTCGAAGACGTGCTCGAAGGCAAGCCGAGCCCGTTCCGCGACGTGGCGTTGTTCAACGCGGCGGCGGCATTGGTCGTCGCCGGCAAGGCCAAGGATTTGCAGGCCGGCTTTCATCTTGCGACCAAATCGCTGGCGTCCGGCGAAGCCGAAGGCCGGCTCGATCGGCTGATCGTGGTGTCGAACGATGGCTGACATCCTTGCCAAGATCGCCGCCTACAAAGGCGAGGAAATCGCCGCGGCCAAGCGCGCGCGCCCGTTCGGCGCCGTCGCCGACGAGGCCAAAGCGGCGCCGCCGCCGCGCGGCTTTTTCGCCGCGATCGAACGGCGTCGCGCCACCGGCCAATACGCACTGATCGCCGAGATCAAGAAAGCAAGCCCGTCAAAGGGATTGATCCGCGCCGGTTTCGATCCGCATAAGCTCGCCAAAGCCTATGCGGCCGGCGGCGCCACCTGCCTGTCGGTCTTGACCGATGCACCGTCGTTCCAAGGCAGCCTCGATGATTTGCGCGACGCACGAGGCGCCGTGACGCTGCCGGTGCTGCGCAAGGATTTTTTCTACGACGCCTACCAGGTGGCGGAGGCACGCGCCGCCGGTGCCGATTGCATCCTGATCATCATGGCGGCCGTCGACGATGCCTGCGCAGCTGAACTGGAAGCGGCGGCCTTGGCGTTCGGCATGGACGCGCTCGTCGAGGTCCACGATCGCGACGAGCTTGACCGTGCGCTGCGGCTGAAATCGCGGCTGATCGGCATCAACAACCGCAATCTGAAAACTTTCGAGACCACATTGACCACCTGCGAGCGGTTGGCACCGCTCGTGCCGCGCGATC
>JASHWN010000228.1 GCA_030044035.1 Xanthobacteraceae bacterium | reverse complement strand
CGGTGGCGGCACGCAGAGCGAGGCGGCACGATGTGCCGCCCGAGCGCCACGCTGCGCTGGCCCGGCTAAGACGCTGCATGCGTCATGAATTCAATTACTCGCAGGCAGAGGCTGTTGTTGGTGATTGTTCTCGGTCGAATGAAAGATTTCGTACACGACGAAGGCGCTGAACCCAAGCATAACGCCACCGACGACCCATCCTGACCCGTCTTTATATTTGTCTTGCCAATTCAAGTCTTGCTCTGCGGCGTACGATCCGGAGGCGCACGGCGACAACGCGGCGATGACCATCACCGCGCCGGGCTGCAGGCCGACGTTACAGCCATCAGGGTAGGACACGCTGGCCGAGCCGCCCGGGCTGACAATGACCGAATCGCCGGCTTTCAGCTCCGCCGCGCCATCGATCTGATGAAAGCCTTGGCCCTGATTAATGGAGATTTGGCCTTGAAGCGGTTGAACGGTGGCGGCCCGACAGGCCGTTGCCGCCAGCAACGAGCAGCCGAAACACAGCGCAGCGCAAAATCCCCGCATGTCGCGTTCCCCTCGCGATCCCATTGCGCTTCGAAGCAGTGGGGGCATAGTACTGCAACCTGCTGCTACGAACCAGCAGTACAACCCCAGCGCCGCCGGCTTTTATGCGTGAGAACGATTATCGAAATGACTGTATCTTTTCTGCAACAGCATAGGGCGAGGCGATCGGATTTCCGACGCATCGCGAGCTGGCGAACACCGGAGCGGCGGTTATCGGGGTCCATCGCCCCGTGATCGATCTACATTGTCATATTCTGCCGGGCATTGATGACGGGGCGAGCGACATCGGGGTGTCGCTTGCCATGGCCAGGATTGCGGTGGCGCACGGTATCCAGATCACGGCGTGTACCTCCCATATTTTACCAGCCGTTTACCATAATTCTGGATCGTCGATCCGGCAGGCAGTCGCCGCGCTGCGGAGCGTTTGTCCTGGATTCCTTTGCATTATGACGCGATCGGGCGTCTGGTCCGGGCAGGGGTTTGGATGCAGATAACGGCGGGGTCTTTTGCTGGCGCCGTCGGCCGCAATGCCCTATACTGGGCCTAGAGGGTGCTCGATGAGGGGTGCGTCCATTTCATAGCAACTGATGCGCACGATACGGCACGCCGGCCGCCGGATTTGGCCAGGGCCTTCGAGATCGTCGCCAAACGCGCCGGCGTCGAGGAAGCGCACCGCCTGGTTCTGACGCGGCCTCTGGCAGTATTGCAGGACCAGCCGCCGTCGAGTGTGCCCGGGCCACGGGGGCACGGGGGGTCATGGATGCCGAAGCAGGTTCTCACCCGAGCGAAGCCGAGCTGCCGACGGGCGATCGCCGGAATGGGGACGCTCTTTCTGATCGCGGCGGGCGCGGTCTGTCTCGCCGGCTGCGCCGGCTCTTCAAGCAGTAACGGGGTGTTTTCCAACACCGCCGCCGGCACCGCCGGCGCAGCGAGTGAATCAACGGACGCCGGCGTCACCGCGTTTGCCGCGACCTCGCCCGCGCCTATTCATTCCGCCGCGGCCGCCGAAGCCGCCCGCAAACTCACTGCCGGAGCCACGCCGGGCAACAGCGCCTACCGCATCGGGCCTCTCGACCTGCTCGACGTGTCCGTCTTCAAAGTGCCGGACCTGTCCAAGACCGTGCAGGTCGGCGACGACGGCCAGATCAGCTATCCGCTGATTGGCGAAGTGCAGGCCGCGGGAAAAACCACCCACGAGCTCGAGCACGATCTCGCCAAGCGGCTTGGCGACAAATACCTGCGTTCGCCGCAGGTCAGCGTGCTGGTGCGCGAGTACAACAGCCAGCGCATCACTGTGGAGGGCGCGGTCAAAAATACCGGCGTGTATGCGATGAAGGGCAATACCTCGCTGGTGCAGGCGATGGCCATGGCCGGCGGCATCGACAGCACCATCGGCTCGGGCGACGTCGTCATCTTCCGCACCATCGATGGCAGGCGCTCGGTCGCCCGCTTCGACATGGACGCGATCAAGAAAGGCGACGCCGAAGACCCCCAGCTGCAGCCCGGCGACGTCGTTGTTGCCGACACGTCGTCGACCAAAGTCGCCCTGCACAACGTTTTGAGCGTGTTGCCGCTCGCCACCGCCACGGCAATATTCGTGCCCCTGATGTGATCGGCGACGAGATGAGCGGCAGATCATGAATCAGCAGCGAGGTGCGGCGGAGGACGGCAATGCGCCCTCGGGCGGGCTCGTTCCGCTCGCTCAAGCCTTGCCGGTCGCGCGCGATCCCTACGCCGTGCCCGTCCCGTACGGCGAGGCCGCCGATGCGCCGCAGGTGTTCGGGCTGACGCTGCATGATTACCTGCGCATTCTGATCAAGCGGAAATGGCTCGTCGTCAGCATCGTCGGCGCCGCAATCGTGCTCGGCGCCGTCAGCACGCTGATGAAAACGCCGCTCTATACTTCGACCGTCCGCCTGCAGATCGACCCCAATACGGCCAAGATCGTCCAGGCCGGCGACGTGACGCCGGTCGAGGGACCGTACGGCGATTTCATGCGCACGCAAATCGAGCTGCTCAACGGTCCGACCATTGCCCAGCGCGTCGCCTCCAGTCTGAAGCTCGCCGACGACCAATCGTTCTTTGCGCCGCGCGACTTTTCGATCCGGCACGCGCTCGCCCGGCTCGTCGGTCTCGGCGGCGGCAGCCGCCAAGCGCCGCCCCGCGCGGCGCGCGAAAGCGCCGCGGCGGGCATTGTGCTCGGCAACAGGGTGGTGCGGCCGGTGCTCGGCTCGCGGCTGGTCAATATCGACTATTCGGATCCTAATCCGGCGCGGGCGCAGAACATCGCCGCCGCCTATGCGGACGCCTTCATTGCCTCCAATCTCGATAAGCGGTTTCAGGCCAATTCGTACGCCAAGGTATTTCTCGAGGAGCAGCTGAAGACCCTGAAGTTGCGCCTCGAGGAGTCGCAGAAGACGTTGCTCGACTTCGCGCAAAAAGAGGAGATCGTCGACACCAACAACAAGGCGTCGATCGCCGAGACCAATCTGGCCAGTGCCAACGCCGCGCTCAGCGCGCTGATCTCCGAGCGGATCAAGAACGAGCAGTTGTGGAAGCAGCTGGACGCGGCGACCGCGATCAATCTGCCGCAGCTTCTCTCCAACGGCACAATCGAGGCGCTCCGCTCAAAGCGCAATGCGCTGGAGGCGGACTACCAGGAAAAACTGCAGACCTTCAAGCCGAGCTATCCGGCGATGCTGCAGATCTCGAGCCAGATCGCCGAAGTCGACCGGCAGCTGGCGGCGGAGCTGAAGACGCTGAAAGCGTCCTACAAGGCGGCCTACGAGTCGTCGCTGCAGGAGGAGCAGGAAATGCGCCGCCGCATCGAGACGCTGAAGGCCGACGTGCTCGATCTGCAGAAACGAAGCATCCAGTACAACATTCTCAAGCGCGAGGTCGACACCAACCAGACGCTCTACGACGGCCTGTTGCAGCGCTACAAGGAGGTAGACGTCGCCGGCGGGGTCGGCGCCAACAACGTCTTCATCGTCGACAAGGCGACGCTGCCCGGCGGGCCGTCGTCGCCGAACCTGTCGCGCGCGCTGATGATGTCGGTGGTGTTCGGGCTCGGATTCGCGCTGGCGCTGGCGCTGCTGCTCGAGCACCTTGACGACACGGTGCGCTCGCCTGAGGACGCCGAGCGGATTTCTGGCCTGGTCACGCTCGGCATTATCCCG
>JASHWN010000227.1 GCA_030044035.1 Xanthobacteraceae bacterium | reverse complement strand
CGCAGCCGGGCCATGGCCTCGGAGACCTGGTCGAACATCATGTCGATGCGGCCGGCCATCAGGTCGAGCAGCGCCGGATCGGTGCCGCGATACGGCACGAGCTGCAGCTGCGTTCCGGTGCGATTCTGAAAATACACCGCGGCGATATGCGAGCCGGAGCCGACGCCCGCGGTGCCGATGGTGACGTGCGGCGTTTGTTTGATCCAGGCGACGAGCTCGACGAGGTTTTTGGCCGGCAGCGTTCGGCCGGTGACGATCATCATCGGGTTAGAGGGCAACAGCGCGATCGGCGCGAAGTCGCGGAGAAGGTCGTACGGCAGCTGGTAGATGGCGCCGTTGACCACGTGCGTGCTCCAGTGGCCAATGGAGAGCGTGTAGCCATCGGCCGGCGCGCGGGCGACGCGGCCGACGCCGATCGAACCGGCGGCGCCGGTCACGTCCTCGACGATCACATTCTGGCCGAGCGTGCGGCCCATGTGCTCGGCCAGGAGCCGCGCCAGCACGTCGGTCGGCCCGCCGGCGGCAAACGGCACGATCATGGTGATCGGCCGCGCCGGGTAATTTTCGGCGCGCGCGATGCGCGACAGCGCGGGGAGGGCGGCGGCTGCGGCGGCCTGGGCAAGAACGTTGCGGCGGTGAACATCCATTATTTGATCTCGCGAACGCAAACGCTTCACCGTAGGGTGGGCAAAGGCGCGAAGCGCCGTGCCCACGCGTGCATATTTTGCAATCGATCGACCGCGTGGGCTTCGCTTCGCTCAGCCCACCCTACAAGTTCGTAATCCCCATCGCTTCGACGAACTCCCGGCGCACTTCGGGCGGTTGGCCGAAATGGTGGCGGAACTCGCGTAAACGCTGGCGCAGGATCGGGTCCTTGTCGAAATCGCAAAGCGCGAGGCCCTCGGTGTTTTGTTCGCGCGCCATGTTGGGCAGCGCGATGCAGGCGGCTTCGTTGGCGCTGCGGATGATGCCGCCGGGCTCCTTGCCGTCGGCCATGGCTTCGAGCTCGGCGAAGAAGCGCTGGCGCATGATGGTGACGCCGATGTCGCTCGAGCGCAGGTGCTCCTTGGTGCGGTCGGCGATGCGGCCCTGGCCGACCCAGGCGACGATGTCCTGATTGATGACGTGGCTCGTGATCCAGCGGCCGGTCGCGTCGCGGATCGGGCTTTGCCACACCGGCACGCGCTGCTGCACGTAGGGCTCGCGGCCCTTCGGCACGCGCACGAAGAACCAGGCGACCGAGAGCGTGTTCTCGTCGTCGACCGGCACGCGCCATTCGAAATGGCTGCCGAGATAAAAGCCGTTCGGCCACAGCGCGACGCGGCCGACGGTCCAGTAGCGGTCCTGCTCGCTCTGGCCTTCGCGCACGCGCTTGTAGACGAAGCCGTGCTCGAACGCCTCGAATTTCAGTTTCAGATGTTTGGGCGCGACGTTGCCGCCGGCGCCGCGCATGCGCGCGCCCCAATTGTCGTGCATCCATTCGAAGTGCACCGGGTCGATCGAGTTCTCCTGGCATTGAAACCAGTTGCACGGAATGTCGGCGAGCACGATCTCGCGAAAGCCGTTCGGCCAGGTGAATGGCTCCCACACCGGCAGTTCGGGCGCCGGCAGCGGGCCCATATAGGCGAACAACAAGCCGGCGCATTCCTTCACCGGATAGCCGGCGACTTCGCAGCCGGCCTTCGACGGCTTCGGGCTGGTGGTGTCCTCGTAGGGCTGCTCCAGGCAGCGGCCGGTCTCGTCCATCAACCAGCCGTGATACGAGCAGCGGATGCCGTTGCCTTCGACCCAGCCGTAGGCCAAATCGGCGCGGCGGTGCGGGCAATGGCGGTCGATCAGGCCGTAGCGGCCGGACAGATCGCGGTACAGCACCAGGTCTTCGCCCAAGATGCGCACCGGCTTGATCGGATTCTTGTCGTCAAGCTCGCTGGCGCCGCCGACCGGCTGCCAATAGCGGCGCAACAATTCGCCCATCGGCGTCCCCTTGCCGACGCGGGTGAGCTGATCGTTGCGGGCGGCGGTGAGCACGGCGGTCTCCTTTAATGATGGCGGGCAAACGTAGCCCGGATTTGGCGGAAGCGAAATCGGGCTACGGTGCTGGTGTTAACCGTCATCCTGAGGCGGCCGCGAAGCGGCCCTCGAAGGAGGCGGCCCGTGAGTCTCGGGCCGTCGCCCTTCGAGGCTCGGCGCTTTGCGCCGAGCACCTCAGGGTGACGGACATTGGCGGCGAATTTCGAATCAATTCGCAATTATTTCTTTATCCGCCGCGCAACGTTTCTCGGCTTTGATGCCGCCATGAGCCCCGACGAGCCCAGCGGCGCGGACACCATCGACTGGTATGTTGAGCCGGATCGATTCGACGCGCAGCCGTCGCCGGCTTTGGCGCGGCCGCGACGGCGCCCCGACGACGAGCGGGCGCAGTCGCTGGCGCTCGCCATCACCACGGCGCTGTTGTTCGTGCTGATCGCCGGCGCCGTCATGTTCGGCGGCCGCGCCGCGATCGAACCGCTGATGCACCACAACACCACGCGCGAGCTCGACGGCAGCGGCGAGGTGGTCTACGCGATGCCGGACAGCGTGTTCTGCCGGCGCATGGCGTTCGACAACACCACCGCCGAGATCACCAGGGCCAACGTCGAGCCCTGCCCGGCCGCGATCGGCGGCACCGGCGCGCCCAGCAGCGCCGGCGAGTTCAAATGGGGCCATCGCTGACCGCAACGGCAGCGTGCGGCGCTCTTGCTTGGCGAGGGAACTTCTCCAGGCTTACAGCCGTTAGCGACCGCGCCAGGCGAGTGCGCTGCGGTGGGGGCCATCGACGGCGCCTGCGACCGACGCTAGCTTGGCGCGGGGGCATCGAGCCTTAGGGAAAAAGTCCATGTGGAGCATGCGTTTTCTGTCCCGGCTGGCATTGCCGGTCGTGATCCTGGCCGGCGCCGCCGGAGCGGCCGGCGCCCAGAGCCCCGAGGCTCAGCAGGCCTGCACGCCCGATGCCCAGCGGCTGTGCGGGCAATTCATTCCCGACCGTGAGAGGGTTACCGCCTGCATGACGTCCCATCGCCGCGAGTGGAGCGCAGCCTGCCGCACCGCCATCGCCGCCGAGCGGCATGTGGCGCGCGGCCACCATGTCTATCGGCGCCATCCGTACCATTACTATCGCCACCACCACGAGCACTGATGGTA
>JASHWN010000226.1 GCA_030044035.1 Xanthobacteraceae bacterium | reverse complement strand
GGAAACACCAGCTAGTCGTCAAAGACCGCGACGGCGCGGATCGGCGAGCCGGTGCCCTCGCGCCACTTCAGCGGCAGGCCGATGAACTGGAACTCGCCCCGGCCAAGCAGCGCTTCGAGATTGCACAGGCTCTCCATATGGGTGATGTCGAGCTCGAGGCAGGCCTTGTGCACCAGCGAGTTGATCCTGCCCTCCGGCCCCGGCCGCATCGAGTCGATGCCGAAATGCACGATGTCTTGCCGCGCCAGCCATTCGGTGGCGGCGACGTTGACGCCGGGATTGTCGGTCGAATAAGCGGCGGTCGGAAAGGTGCGGGCGTGGTGGCCGGTGCAGATGAGCACCGTGCCCTTTTTCGGGATCGGCACGCCGGCTTTGTCGACCGCGGCGGCAAGATCGTCCGGCGTGATCTCGGCGCGCGGCGCGATGTGGCGCAGGTCGATGCAGATGCCCGGCACGATGCAGTTCTCCAGCGGATATTTGTCGATCGGCGTGCCGCTCTTGCCGAAATGCCGCGGCGCGTCGATATGGGTGCCGCCGTGATCCGGCATCGAGAAGAACATCACGCTGTTGCCCTGGACGTTGCCGGATTCGACGAACGCCTCCTCATGGGTCTTCCAGATGCCGTGAATGATCGGCGGCTGGCCCGGGTAAGCCGGCGTGCGATGGTAGAGTTCGCGGCTCAAATCGACGATGCGCATCGCGGTTTTCTCCTGGCGGCGGCGAATAGGCGCACACTAGCTGCCCCGTTCGAGGCCGACAATTCGTGTCTGCTCGGAGGCTCGACGGAAAACGCTGAGTCTCGTGGCGAATTCCGCTCATTCCCGCGAAAGCGGGAATCCAGAGGGCTGCACAAGAACTGGGTCCTCGCTTTCGCGGGGACGAGCGGAATGTGAAACGGACCATGCGCTCAGTTGTCCCAGGTGCCGCGCCGCGCAGCGTCTTGCGCCAGCGCGCCAAAGCGGCTGAAATCGTGGTCGGCATTCCGTCGCTGCCAGACCAACAAAATAAGACGGCTTCGGGAGGACGTTATGCTTTCTGCGCGCACGCTTGTGGCGGCGATGCTTGCCGCGTCATTGCTGGCCGGCGGCGCCGCTTCGGCGCAAAACTATCCCAATCGGCCGGTCACCATGCTAGTGGCGTTCCCGCCGGGCGGCGCCGACGACGCCACCGCGCGCATCATGCAGGACGCGTTCCAGAAGGCGCTGGGCCAGCCCGTGGTCATCGAAAATCTCGGCGGCGCCGGCGGCATGATCGCGGCCGCGAAGGCGGCGCGCGCCGAGCCGGACGGCTACACCATCCTGCAGCACCAGGACGCGCTTGCCGCCGGCATGGCGCTTTACCCGAACCGCAGCTTCGACGCCGAGAAGGATTTCGTGCCGATCGGCCTCGTCAACATCACCTCGAACACGCTCGCCGGCCGGCCGACACTGCCGCCCGACAATTTCGCCGAGCTGCTGCGCTGGATGAAGGTGCCCGGGCAGACCATCAGGATCGGCCATCCGGGTGTCGGCTCGTTCGGCCACTTGGCCGAGGTGCTGGTCTTCCACGAGCTCGGCATCAAGGTGACGCAGGTGCCGTATCGCGGCGCCGGCCCGGCGCTGGTCGATCTGTTGGCCGGGCAGGTCGATCTCGGCCCGATCTCGGCCGTGGTGGCGAAGCCGCTGGTGCAGAGCGGCAAGCTCAAAGTCTACGGCATCATCGGCAAGAAGCGCTTCGCCGGGCTGCCCGATGTGCCGACCTTCGGCGAGCTCGGCTACAAGAAGCTCAACGTCGATTTCTGGCACATGCTGCTGGCGCCGGCCGGCACGCCGCGCCCGATCGTGGAAAAACTCAACGCCGCTTTGCGCGCCGCGCTCGCCGATCCCAAGGTGCGCAAGACCTACGCCGACGGCGGCATGGACGAATACCCGGACAGCGAGGAAACCCCCGAAGCCGCCGCGGCGCTGCTCAAGAGCGAGATCAAGCTCTGGGGCGACGTGGTGCGCGAGAACAACATCGCCGCGCAGTAACTGGCGGGTGCCGCGGTGCGCGTCGCTTAAGCGGACTAGATGAAACAACGGGTGTCATGGTCCGCGAAAGCGGACCATCCAGTAATCACGGCTGGCTTTGTTGATTACTGGATCATCCGCGTCCGCGGATGATGACAGGCGGTGAGCTAGTAACTACTGCGGCTTTAAGCCCGCGAACTTGATCACCTTGGCCCACTTCTCCGTTTCCGACACGATGAAGGTGCCGAACTCGGCGGGCGGCAGTGAGAACAGCGGCGCGCCGAGGTCGGCGAGGCGCGCGGCAAATTGCGGATCGGCCTGAATGGCGCGGATCGCAGCGGCGAGCGTTGCGACGACCGGCGCAGGCGTATGCTTCGGCGCGACGATGCCGCTCCAGCCGCTCGCCGCGAAGCCCGGCACCGTCTCGGCGATGGCCGGCACGTCCGGCAGTTGCTCGATGCGCGCCGGCGTGGTGACGCCGAGCGCGGCGAGCCGGCCGGCCTTGATGTGGCCGATCGCCGAGGAGATGCCGCCGATGCCGACCGGAAGCTGGCCGCCAAGGAGATCGGTGACCATCTGGTTCTCGCCGAAATACGGCACCTGCACCACGTCGATGCTGGCCATCATCTTCAACAGCGCCACCGCGAGATAAGGCGGCGTGCCGGCCGACGGCGAGCCCATGCTGATGGCGCCCGGCTTGGCCTTGGCGGCGGCGATCAGCTCGGCGACGGATTTGGGCGCAAACGACGGGCTCGCTTCCAGGACCAGCGGAATGCGGTTGATCGGTCCGACCGGCGTCGTGTCACGGGCGAAGTCGTAAGACAGATGCGCGAACAGCGTGGTGTTGACGGTGTTGGACGACGCCGCGAAGAACAGCGTGTAGCCGTCCGGCGGCGCTCGCACCACCGCCTCGGCGCCCAGATTGCCGCCGGCGCCGGGCTTGTTCTCGACCGCGACGGTTTGCTTGTTGCAATCTGAGTGGTTCCCACAAGGAACCCGGCAAGCACGAGCCAAGCCTGAGTCATAAGCGCTTCAGCCAAAGGGGCTTGACTGTAATCGACTGTCAAATTGGAGCAATTCCTTTTGACGCTGGTTGATTCCTGTGGTAGTATTTTTATTCAGCTCAATGGAGGGTTCCATGTCGCGATGGACCTTTGTGCTTTACGCACTGCTAATCGCCTCTGGCGTTATCGGCGCAGCGGGAGCCCTTGGGTATCTGGGTTCAACCGAAGTCCAGGCATCCGATTCGCCGTGACGTGAGCGGTGTCTCATGAAGTGCTGTCCGGTGTGTCTTCTCTTGCACCGGCGCACCGTTGCGTCCGCGAGTTGAGGCAGTTTGTGCAATGGCGAGCGTCGAACCGGCTCAGAGGGAGGGAGGGGACCCTGGAGGTGGCCATAAGCTTGGTGTGATCAAGGCAATCACGCTGGTTTTCATAATCGTTTTCGTCAGTTTCTTTTTTTACGACCTTATTGCG
>JASHWN010000225.1 GCA_030044035.1 Xanthobacteraceae bacterium | reverse complement strand
CCGTGCACCGGGCGGGATTGCGCAAACCGCCGCAGCCCATCTGAAAAGCACTGCGCCGCGGCGAGCGTTTCGGCGTGCAGCTCGGGATAGCCGCCCGGCAGCCAGCAGCAATCGGCGTGCGCGGGCGGCGGCTCGTCGGCCAGCGGCGAGAACGGCAAAATCTCAGCACCGGCATTGCGCCATGACTCGATCACGTGCGGATAGACGAAGCTGAAGGCGCGGTCGCAGGCGAGCGCAATGCGCTGCCCCGGCGGTGGCAGCACCGCGCGCGCAACGGCGGCGCAGTTGATGTTCAGCGGTGCGGCGCCAGCCATGATGCCGTCGAGATCGACATATTGTTCGGCCATCGCCGCGAGCCGCGCGAACAAATTTTTCAGATCGCTATGCTCGCCGGCCTGAACCAGGCCGAGATGCCGCTCCGGCAGCGCGAGATTGGTATCGCGCGGCACGGCGCCGAACACCGGCACACCAGTCGCCATTATCGCTTCGCCGACCAGCGCGCGGTGCCGGTCGCTGCCGACGCGGTTGAGAATGACGCCGGCGATGCGCACGGTGGCATCGTGCGCCGCAAAGCCGCGCACCAAGGCCGCCGCGGACTGCGCCTGACGCGCGACGTCGACCACGAGCACGACCGGCAGAGCGAAATGCGCGGCGAGATCGGCGGTCGCGCCGCGGCGGCCCGAAACACCGGGCGCGCCGTCGAACAAACCCATGACGCCTTCGATAATGAAAACGTCGGCGCCGCGGGCCGCGGGCGCCGCCAGTGCGTCGAGCAGCTCCGGCGCCATCGCCCAGGAATCGAGATTGACGCTGGCGGCGCCGGTCGCGGCGGCGTGAAACGCCGGATCGATGTAATCCGGTCCGGCCTTGGCGGCGCGCACCGCAAGTCCGCGGCGACGGAACGCGGCGAGCAGCGCCAGCATCACCGTGGTCTTGCCGGCGCCGGAATGCGGCGCCGCGATGATGAGGCCGCGCGCGCTCATATAAATCTCCATCCGCTCGTCCCCGCGAAAGCGGGGACCCAGTCGTTCTGGATTCCCGCTTGCGCGGGAATGAGCGGAAGGTGAAGCGTCATGTTACTGCTTTCTCCGCCGCTGCAGAGCCCGCCAGCAGTTTTTCGCGCAGGCGCACGATCTCGCCGATGACGACGATCGCGGGCGGCTCGATGTTTTGCTCGCGCACCGTCGCGGCGAGTTTTTGCAAGGTCGAGATGACGATGCGCTGCGCCGGCGTGGTTGCCGACGCAATCACCGCGGCCGGCGTGTCGCGGGGCAGTCCGGCAGCGAGCAACGCGGCAACGATCCGCTCCAGATTGTGCATCACCATGTAGAGCACGATCGGCTGGCCGGCGCGGACGAGCGGCGCCCAGTCGAAATCCTCGTCGGCGCCGTGGCCGGCGGCGAAGATCACGGCGCGGTTGATGCCGCGCATGGTCGCCGGAATGTCGGCGGCGGCGAGCGCGGCAAGCCCGGCGGTGACGCCCGGAATGATGCGGAACGGCACGCCGGCCGCGGCAAGCGCCGCGGCTTCCTCGCCGCCGCGGCCGAACACGAACGGATCGCCGCCCTTGAGCCGCAGCACGCGCGCGCCGGCGCGCGCCAGCGCGATGAGGCGCTCGCTGATGTCGGCCTGCGTCGCCGACGGCTTGCCGCCGCGCTTGCCGGCAAATTCGAGCCGCGCCTGCGCGCCGGCGAGCGCCAGCACCCGGGCATCGACCAGCGCGTCGTGCACGATCACGTCGGCCTGCGCGAGGCCGGCGAGCGCATCGAGGGTCAGCAGGCCGGGATCGCCGGGCCCGGCGCCGGCAAGCCAAACGTGCCCCGGCGCGAAGACCGGAACGCCGCTGCGATGCGCGGCGAGCGCATCCCATGCGGTCATGGCGCGCTCCATGGCACTGTGCACGCGGGCTGACGTTGCCGCTGCGCCGGATTACAAAAGTCGACATGGCGCGCCAGGTAAAACCATTGCGCCGGGGATGGACCACCGGCACCTGCGCCGCGGCGGCGGCGAAGGCGGCGTTCGCCGCGCTCGTCGCCGGCGATTTTCCCGATCCGGTGGAGGTGACCTTGCCGCGCGGCGAGCGGCCGAGTTTTGCTCTGGCGTTGACGCGCAAGGACCAAAACTCCGCCACCGCCGGCATCGTCAAAGATGCCGGCGACGATCCGGATGTCACCCATGGCGCAGTGATCCTGGCCACGGTGCGCATCGGCGCGACCGGCGCCGGCGTCACGTTCCGGGCCGGCGAGGGCGTCGGCACCGTGACGCGGCCCGGCCTGCCGGTGCCGCCGGGCGAGCCTGCCATCAATCCGGTGCCGCGCCGCATGATCGCCGCGGCGATCGCCGAGGTCGCCGCTGCGGCCGGCCGCGCCGCCGACGCCGAGGTCGAGATCGCAATTGCGGGCGGCGAACAGCTCGCGGCGAAGACGTTGAACGGCCGGCTCGGCATCGTCGGCGGCCTGTCGATCCTCGGCACCACCGGCATCGTGGTGCCGTATTCGTGCGCGGCCTGGATCGCCTCGATCCACCAGGGCATCGACGTGGCGCGGGCCGCCGGACTTGTGCACATCGCCGCCGCCACCGGCGCCAGCTCCGAAACCGCCGTGCGCAAGTTTTATGATTTGCCCGACGTGGCGCTGATCGACATGGGCGACTTCGTCGGCGGCATGCTCAAATATCTGCGGCGCCATCCGCTGCCGCGCCTCACCATCGCCGGCGGCGTCGCCAAGATGACCAAGCTGGCGCAAGGTTTTCTTGATCTGCATTCCAAGCGCGGCGCCGTCGATCTGGAAAAACTTGCGGACTTGGCGCGGGCGCACGGCGGCTCGGCACAACTTTGCGCCGCCATCGCGGGCGCCAACACCGCGGCGCAAGCTTTTGCGCTGGCACGTGCCGAAAACATCGCGCTCGGCGATGCGATTGCCCGCGCCGCGCAAGAAGCCGCCGCGCAGGTGGTCGAAGGCAAACCGATCGCAATCGAGATCGTGCTGTTCGACCGCGAGCAAAATCTGGTCGGCCGCGCGCCGTTTAAGGCGTGACTCTGCACCGCTCATTCCCGCGCAAGCGGGAATCCAGACTGGGTCCCCGCTTTCCGCCTTCGCGCAATGCGCTCCGGCGGACTGCAAACCCGCCGTAGCTCGCCCAGCGAGCGTAGGCGGGTCGCGGGGACAAGCGGTAGTCCTGGGCAGATGCCCGTTCATCGCGCGCCTCCCCTGAAGCGGCGGCGATAATCGGGATCGTACAGCGCGCTGTCGCGAAAATTCTGCGCGTCCAGTGCCGGGCCGACGAGAATGAGCGCGGTGCGCTCGATGCGTTCGGCCGCGACCTTGGCGGCGATGTCGCCAAGCGTGCCGCGCAAAACGCGTTGCGCCGGCGTGCTGGCCTGCACCACCACCGCGGCCGGGCATGCGGCGCCGTAGAAGGGCGTCAACTCTTGCACGATGCGCGCGATGGCGTGGACCGCGAGATGCAGCACCAATGTGGCGCCGCTCGCCGCAAACGTCGCGAGCTTCTCCGCCTCGGGCATGCGCGAGGCGCGGCCGGCCACGCGGGTGAGCACGACGCTCTGCGCGATTTCCGGCACGGTCAGCTCGCATTGCAGCGCCGCCGCCGCGGCGGCGAAAGCCGGTACGCCGGGCGTCAGCGTATAGGGGATGCCGTGCCGGTCGAGGCGGCGCAGCTGCTCGGCGAGCGCGCTGTAGATCGACAGGTCGCCGGACTGCAGCCGCGCCACGTCGCGGCCGTCGGCATGGGCGGCGACGAATTCGGCTTCGATCTCGTCGAGCGACAGTGGCGCGGTATCGACGATGCGGGCACCTGGCGGACAAGACTTTAAAAGCGCGCGCGGCACGATCGAGCCGGCATAGAGGCAGACCGGACAGCGGCCGATCAAATCGCGGCCGCGCACGGTGATGAGATCGGCGGCGCCCGGCCCGGCGCCGATGAAATGCACCGTC
>JASHWN010000224.1 GCA_030044035.1 Xanthobacteraceae bacterium | reverse complement strand
GCAATAAGAGCCGTTGATATTATTTGATCTTGGATTCGCGAAACTCGACGTGCTTCTTGGCAACGGGATCGTATTTCTTCTTCACCAATTTGTCCGTCATGGTCCGCGAGTTCTTGCGCGTGACGTAATAGAAGCCGGTGTCGGCGCTGGAGACCAGCTTAACCTTGATGGTGGTGGCTTTGGCCATGGCGGAACCTCAAAGAGACGATTGCGTGGCGCCAACGTAGTCGCCGGTCCTGCAAAGTCAAGAAAGCCAGCACATCGACCGCGGAGCGAACTCAAAGAATTTCGCGCACGAAGCGTTTATGCAGCATGCGGTAGAGCGGCGCCGGATGCGCGGGGCTCATGCCGGCGGCGATGCGGTCGGCCAGTTCTTCGAGCACGATCGCGGTGATGCCCGGCATGTCGAGGGTGCGCGCTTGCGTGATCGGCAGCCACACCAGTTCGACGAATTCGGCGTCCGGCCCGACCATACCGTCGACCCGCTGCGCCACGGCGGACGCGTCGGCGGCAAAGAAGCGGCTGTCGAAGCGCAGCGGCCGTTTCGGCGGCGTGATGGCGCGGGCGATGAAGTGCACGGCGCTGAGATCGGGTTCGATGCTGGCTTTGGCGAATGCTTCCCAGGCGCCGGGGGGCGTGTTGAACGCGCGATCAGTGCGCATGCCGAGCATGAGACCGGTTTCTTCGTAGGTCTCGCGCACCGCGGCAAGCGCGAACGCCGCGGCCTTCACGGCGCTGGCGCGCCGCACGCGCTGCATCAGCCGCGCGACATGCCGCTCGTGCAGCGGCGCAATCGCCGCCATGAGGCGATCGGCCGGTTCGATGCGGCCACCGGGAAAGACGAATTTGCCGGGCATGAAGCGATGCCGCAGATGGCGGCGGCCGAGCAGCACCTTCGGCACGGCTTCGGCGCGGTCGATGAGAATGAGCGTCGCCGAATCCCGCGGCCGCAGATTCGGAAAAGTTTGGTCGCGGATGGTCCGCGTCAAACGCTCGGCGCGATCCGCCGCAACCCCGCTTTCGACCATCGACTCCCCGACATCCGCGCTCATTGAAATAAACTCATCCAATTTGGTCAGCGCCGGCCGCGCGATTGGCGGCCCCGGCCGAATTTCTGCTGCGCCTGCGCTTGGTGTCCAGTCCGGCGCGGCCGCGCCGATGCATCGCGCACCAGCCGAAAACGCAAAGCGCCGGCGACCGGCGCCGCCTCGACCAGTTCGACCGTGACCGGATCGCCGAGGCGGTGGGTCTCCGACCTGCCGACAAACGCGCGGCCGGCTTCGTGAAAGCGAAAGTATTCTTCGCCGATCAAGCGCGCCGGAATAAAGCCGTCGGCGCCGGTCTCGTCGAGTTCGACAAACAGACCGGCGCGGGTAACGCCGGAAATATGGCCGTCGAATACCGCGCCGACCCGGTCGGCCAAAAAATGCGCGATCAGCCGGTCGGCGGTCTCGCGCTCGGCCTTCATGGCGCGGCGCTCGGTCGCCGAAATGTTGGCGGCGATCTCGGCGAGTTCGGCAGCGGTGACGCTCTCAGGCAACCCGTCGCCGCCGAGCTTGAGCGCGCGGACGAGCGCGCGATGCACGACAAGGTCGGCATAGCGCCGGATCGGCGAGGTGAAATGCGCGTAGCGGCGCAGGTTGAGGCCGAAATGGCCGAAATTTTCCGACGAGTATTCCGCCTGCGCCTGGCTGCGCAGCACGACTTCGTTGACCAAGCGCTCGACGTCGCGCCCCTTTACGCGCGCGAGAATGCGATTGAATGCGTCGGGCCGCAGCGCGCCGCCCTTGGGCAGGGCAATGTCGAGCGTCGCCAAAAACTCGCGCAGCGCATTGAGCTTTTCCGGCGCCGGCTCGTCGTGCACCCGATAAATCAGCGGCACCCGCGCGCGCTCGCAGCTTTCCGCCGCCGCGACGTTGGCGAGGATCATGAATTCCTCGATCAGCCGGTGCGATTCCAGCCGCTGCGGGATGATCACCCGATCGACCGTGCCGTCCGATTTCAGCACGATCTTGCGCTCGGGAATGTCGAGATCGAGCGGCTCGCGTTCGTCGCGGGCGTGGCGCACGGCGCGATAGGCGGCATAGAGCGGCTCGAGGACGGCCTGTGCGATCGACTCGGTGATCTCATCGGTGCGGCCGGAGACCGCGAGCTGCGCCTGCTCGTAGTGCAGCCGTGCCGCTGAGCGGATCAGCACGCGATGAAAGCTGTGCGTGCGCTTGCGGCCGTCGGCGCCGACGATCATGCGCACCGCGAGCGCCGGGCGATCCTCGTTCGGACGCAGCGAGCACAGATCGTTGGAGATGCGCTCGGGCAGCATCGGCATGACGCGGTCGGGGAAATAGACCGAGTTGCCGCGCTCGGCGGCGGCGCGGTCGAGCGCCGAGCCGGGCCGTACGTATTGCGCCACGTCGGCGATGGCGACGATGACGACGTGGCCGCCCGGATTGCGCGGATCGATGTCGGGTGTGGCGTGCACGGCGTCATCGTGGTCCTTGGCGTCGGGCGGATCGATGGTGACGAACGGCACGGCGCGCCAATCTTCGCGGCCGGCCAAGGGCGCCGGCCGCGCCGCGTCCGCTTCGGCGACTGCCGCGCGGGAAAAATCCTGCGGAATGCCGTGGGCGTGGATGGCGATCAGGCTGACCGCCCGCTCGCTTCTGATCGAGCCGAACCGCTCGACGACGGTGCCTGAGGCTAGACCGAGCCGGCTGTGGCGCGCGACATCGACGGAGACGAGATCGCCATCGACGGCCGAGGCCGTGGCGCCGGCAGGAATCGCCAGTTCGCGGCCGAGCTGCTTTTTGTCGATCGGCACGAGCCGCCCGCCACCGCCCGGCAGACCGCGAAAGATGCCGAGTACGCGATGCTTGGCGCGGTCGATGAGCTTTATGACGCGCCCAGTCGTTTCCTCGCCACTGCGCTCGACGCGAAGAAGGGCACGGTCGCCGACGCCGGCCGCTTCGCCAGGCCGGACGCGGCGCGGCGTGACGATGCGGATGACCGGCGGCGCGCCGTGGGCCTCTTCGTCCCATTCGGTCGGCCGCGCCAAGAACTCACCGTCGCTGTCGCGGCCGGTGACGTCGGCGACCACGACTGGCGGCAGCGTACCGGCGCGATGCAGCTTTTTGCGGCGGCGCTCGATGTGACCTTCGTCGGCAAGTTCGCGCAGCATGCGCTTGAGCGCGGCGCGGTCGGCGTTCTTGGCGCCGAAGGCGCGGGCGATCTCGCGGGTGCCGACTTTGCCGCTCTTCTCGCGCACGAACGCGAGCAGCTCGTCGCGCGAGGGCAGGGCGCGTTTTGCCCCGGCCGCCGGCTTGGCCTTGCGCGCGCCGTTCATGGCGGTGAACTATGGCGGCGTGAACGATATCGGCGCGAATGATTATTCGGCAGCTTGCGTCGTCCTGCGTGTCGACTTTTTGCCGGCGGCGGGTCTCTTCGGTGCATTGGCGTTTGGCTTGGCGGTGGATCGCGTGCTCGGTCGTGCCGCTCCGTTCGCAGGACGCGCGCTCTTGCGTCGTCGCTCGCGCGGCGCTGCCGCGCCGCGCTCGGCGCGCGCGTCGATGAGCGCAACGGCTTCATCGAGCGTCACGGTCTCCGGCGTCTTGTCGCTCGGCAAGGTGGCGTTGACGCCGGCGTGGCTGACATAGGGCCCGTAGCGGCCGCTCTTGGCGACGATCGGCCCGCCCTTGGTCGGATGCTCGCCAAGCGAGCGGCCCGGATCGGCGCCGAAGCGGCGGAAGCGCGGACCGCGTGCGACCTTTTCCGCAAGCAGCGTCACCGCGCGGTTGAGCCCGATCGTAAACACCTCGTCGGCGGATTCGAGGTTAGCGTAGGTCTTGCCGTGCTGCACATACGGCCCGAAGCGGCCGAGGCCGGCGCGGATCGGCTCGCCGTCCTCGGGATGGTGGCCGACTTCGCGCGGCAGCGATAACAGCGCCAGCGCCTTTTTCAGGTCGACATCTTCGGGCGACGTGCCTTTCGGCAGGCCGGCGCGCTTCGGCTTTTCGCCATCGACGCCCTCGCCGAGTTGCACATAGGGACCGAAGCGGCCGCTGCGCAGCGTGACCTCGAGACCGCTCTCCGGATCAGAACCGAGCACTTTTGTACCGATCTCGGCCGCGCCGTCGCCTGTCGCCGACAGCGGCCTTGTGTAGCGGCATTCCGGATAGTTCGAGCAGCCGATGAAGGCGCCATACTTGGAGAGCTTCAGCGTCAGCCGGCCGCCTGAGCAATTCGGGCATTGCCGCGGATCGCCGCCGTCGGCGCGCGGCGGAAACAGATGCGGCGCGAGCAGTACATCCAGCGCATCGATGACTTCGGAGATTTTCAAATCCTTGATGTCGTCGACTGCGCCGATGAAGTCGCGCCAGAAATCGCGTAAAACTTCGCGCCAGGGAATTTCGTTGTTGGAGATGAGATCGAGCTGCTCTTCCAGCCCGGCGGTAAAGTCGTACTCGACGTATTTGGCAAAAAAGCTTTCCAGAAACGCCACGACGATGCGGCCGCGGTCCTCGGGGTAAAGCCGGCGCTTGTCGAGCCGGACGTATTTACGGTCTTTGAGCAGCTGCAGGATCGACGCGTAGGTCGAGGGCCGGCCGATGCCGAGCTCTTCCAGGCGCTTGACCAGCGACGCTTCGGAATAGCGCGGCGGCGGCTCGGTAAAATGCTGATCGGCGGCGATCGAACGCTTGGTGAGGCGCTCGCCCGTGCTCATTTCCGGCAGCCGGCGCGAATCCTCGTCCTCGAGATCTTCGTCGCGGCCTTCCTGATAGAGCGTGAGGAAGCCGTCGAATTTGATCACCGTGCCGGTGGCGCGCAGGTCGAGCAGGCGGTCGGCGACCTTGGCGGCGATGTCGGCGGTGGTGCGCTCGAGCTCGGCCGACTCCATTTGGCTTGCCACCGTGCGCAGCCAGATCAGTTCGTAAAGCTTGGCCTGATCGGCGTCGAGGTGGCGCTTGACGTCGCGCGGCCGGCGCGACAGGTCGGTCGGCCGGATCGCTTCGTGAGCCTCCTGGGCGTTCTTGGCTTTGGTCTCGTAGCGGCGCGGCGCGTTCGGCACATAGCGGGCGCCGTAATCGCTCTCGATGAGCCGTCGCGTAGCCGCAACCGCCTCGTCGGCAATCTGCACGCCGTCGGTTCGCATATAGGTAATCAAGCCGACTGACTCGCCGCCGATATCGATGCCCTCGTAGAGCCGCTGCGCCACGCGCATGGTGTGGGCCGGCGCGAAGCCGAGTTTGCGGCTTGCTTCCTGCTGCAGGGTCGAGGTGGTGAATGGCGGCTGCGGATGGCGCTTGAGCGGTTTTGCTTCGACCGCGGCGACCGTGAAGGCCGCGCTCTCCAGCGCGCGCTTGAACGCTTCGGCTTCGGCGCCAGAGCCGATATCGAGGCGCTGCAGTTTTTTGCCGTCGGCGCCGACCAGCCGCGCTTCGAAAGTTTCCCGGCGCGGCGTCGCCAGCGTGGCGACGATCGTCCAGTATTCCTGGCGGACGAATTTTTCGATTTCGAGCTCGCGGTCGCAGACGAGCCGCAGCGCCACCGATTGCACGCGCCCCGCCGAGCGCGCCCCTGGCAGCTTGCGCCAGAGCACCGGCGATAAGGTAAAGCCGACGAGGTAATCGAGCGCGCGGCGGGCGAGATAGGCGTCGACCAGGGACTGGTCGATGCCGCGCGGATGCTTCATCGCATCGGTCACCGCCTGCTTGGTGATGGCGTTGAAGACGACGCGCTGGATCGCCTGCCCGTTGAGCGCCTTCTTGTCCTTGAGCACCTGCAGGACGTGCCAGGAGATCGCCTCGCCCTCGCGATCCGGGTCGGTGGCGAGAATGAGCCGGTCGGCGCCCTTGACCGCCCGGGCGATGTCGTTGAGGCGCTTCTGGGCCTTGGGATCGACCTCCCAGAGCATGCGGAAATTGTGATCGGGATCGACCGAGCCGCTCTTGGCCGGCAGGTCGCGGACATGGCCGAACGAAGCCAGAACCTCGTAGCCGCGGCCCAGATATTTATTGATCGTTTTCGCCTTGGCGGGCGATTCTACCAGTACCAGGTCCATGCTAACTCAATGATCC
>JASHWN010000223.1 GCA_030044035.1 Xanthobacteraceae bacterium | reverse complement strand
GCCGCGGCGTTCAGCGCTTCGATTTTCTGCAGCAGAGCCTGCATTTTCTTGACCAGCCGCGTGTTTTGGCTTTCCCGCCGAATAAACACCTTGCGCGCCGCCTTTTTGCCGGTCCCGCAATGAGGGCAGCGCCGCTCCGCCGTATAGCTGAATTCGTTGCAATGGTGACAGAGCTGCAACTTCTTCGCTGACTGGACTTTATTTGGTGGCGCGGGCCCGAGCCGGATGCTTTGCTGCAGCTCTGCCGGCGCCGCGGTGCCGTCGGTCCGCTCGAGAATGAGGTCAAACCGGCCGTTATCGAACGGCAGGCCCGGCGCCTCCTGCACCTTCACTATTCTTTCGCGCAATCCCAATTGATCGAGATGCAACGCGCGATAATGGCAATATGGATTGTTGCCCGGCTTGCCGAACAGCGAATGCGTCGTCCAGGTGCAGCCGGCCTTGCAGACCGGCGCGTAATAGCACGTTTGGCAAAGGCCCCAGAGGTCGGTCACGGTGCGGCCGACGGTCTGCCGGATGGCCTTACTTTCATTCCAGATCTCGGCCAGCGGACGGTCGCGAACGCTGCCGCCGCCATAGACGCCGGTGGCCAGCGACGGGCAGCCCTTGATGGTGCCGTCGGCCTCGATGCCCATTGCGGTTTCGCCGGCGCTGCACGCCTGCCAATGGCTGGCATGCTCGGTGACGCTGCGCCATTGCGCTTCGTAGGGACCGAAATAGCCAATGTTGTTTCCCGGCACCAAGCGCAAGCCGCGCGCCTTGCCGCGTTCGTGCAGGGCGGCGAGTTTGGGCATCAGCGCGACGATGTCGTAGGGCTGCAGCAAAAGCTCGGCATTGTCGGCCGCATTGCCCATGGCGACGGTCAACTGAATTTGCCAGACGCGGGCGCCGGCTTCGATGATGCTGTCCATGACCTGGTCGAGGTGCGGCAGCACTGCCGAGGTGATCTGAGTGTTGACGCTGCCGCTCAGGCCGTATTTTCGGAAGTTGCGCAGCGCCGCCATCGCCTGCGTGTGACTGCCACGCACGCCGCGCAGCCGATCGTGCAGATCGGCGGGCCCGTCGATCGATACGCCGGCCGATCGCAGTCCGGCCGCCGCGGCATCCCTTATCTTCTCTTCGGTGAGAGCGCGGCCGCCGGTTTGCAGCCCGCACAGGATGTCATGCCGGGCAACGGCCCGGATAATGTCAAGCCAGTCGCGCCGCAGATAGGCTTCGCCGCCGATCAGCGTAATTTCGCGTGTGCCCAGACCCGCGAGCGCGTCCACCATTTGCAGGCATTCGGCGGTTGACAGTTCATTTTGCCGCGGGCGCCCGGCGCGCGACCCACAGTGAACGCAGCGAAGGTTACAGGCGAGCGTGATCTCCCACACCACGTGCACCGGCCGGCGCCGACACACGTCAGAAGGCGCGCGCAAGCGCTTGGGCATGGTCGGTCTCTCAGCCATCGGCGTGACAGCCATGTCTGCAGTCAACGACTTTATGCTCCGCCTGACACTGCGCCCGTAAGATCGAGCGTGCTCCGATCGTTTGGCGCGTTATTTCTTGCGCGCGCTCTTTTCGCGCCGCCGAATCTCGGCTTCGAGTTTCTTCAGCCCGCCCTTGAGGTCGCCTTGCGCGCTGACGACGGCTCTCGCGTGCTCGCGCAGCGTTCGCAATTCTTCAAGGCTGGTACCCTTCCGCTTCAACGCGCCGTAAATCCCAACTCCGTACAGGATGATAATGGCCATTGGGACCCTCCCCTTGAGATTGTTTACAGGCTGACGATGATCAAGAGCTGCGCTTACAGCAAGCACGCCCGCAACCAATGAACGCGTCAGATGAGCGTTCTCCGATATCGTTTGGCGCGTTATTTCTTGCGCGCGCTCTTTTCGCGGCGACGAATCTCGGCGTCGAGCTTCTTCAGCCCGCCCTTCAGGTCGCCTTGCGCGCTGACGACGGCCCTCGCGTGCTCGCGCAGCGTTCGCAATTGATCAAGGCTGGTACCCTTCCGCTTCAACGCGCCGTAAATCCCAACGCCGTATAGGATGTGAATGGCCATTGGCCCCTCCCCTTGAGATTGTCTACAAGCTAACGATAATCAAAAGTTGCCTTTATAGCAAGCACGCCCCCAACCAATGAACACCAAAAAGCCTCGCGCTCGTCGGGCCTCCGGCAGGCAACTGGTCATCGAGTATCACGCCGGCCGCCGCCGGCTCAGCGACGCCGCGCTCGATCGGACCTTGCATTTGTCGTGGCGCCAGGCCGAAGCATCACTGGACCTGCTCGATTTGCTGGACCGTTACGGCAACGAGCTGTTCGAGTACCACGGCCTTGGCTACGCCGCGATCCGATGGATCATCCATGCTCTGCGGCTCACCGATCGTGACGTGGTTTACGATCTGGGCGCCGGCTACGGCCGGTTCGTCATCTACGGCGCGCTTGTCAGCCCGGCCAAATTCAAGGGCATCGAGATCGTTCGCGAACGCGCGGCCCATATCGGGCGGGCGGGCGCGCGCCTGCGGCTGCGAAACGCCTTCGTGGTGGCCAAAAATGCCGCAGCAGCAGATTTCACGGACGGGACAAAGTTTTATCTTTTCAGCCCGTTTTTCACGCCGACGCTTCGCGCCGTAGCACGGCAGCTCGAAACATGTGCGGCCAAGCGACCGATCACCGTCGTCGCGATCTATCACGCCGCCATTTTCTTCTCGCGGCAGCGTTGGCTGAAGAAGGTCACCGCGTCGCTGGCAAAAAATTTCGACGACGTGCCGGTGGGGCTCGAAGTTTTCGTATCACGCTCAGGACGTACGAGGGTCAGCCGCGAAGCGGCGTAACCCAGCATGCTGTTTGGTGGGTTACGCGCCCGCGGCGCTGACCCACCCTACACTTTCAGCGCGGCGAGCGCCGCCTTCGCCACCTCGACGTCCTGCTCGATCTTGGCGCCGCCGGCGGCGACGGCGCCGATCACCTCGCCCTCGACCACGATCGGAAAGCCGCCCGGCACGTTGGTGAAGTCGCCCATGCGCACCGTCATCGACAGCGCGTTTTCTTCCGGCGCGTAGCCGGTCGGCTGGCGCTGCGACGCCGCGGTGATCGCCTTCCGTTGCGTGGTGATGATGGAAAAATGCCGCGCGCCATCCATCATCAGGAACGCGATCAGCCGGCAGCTGGCGTCGACCACCGCGAGCGACACCTTGCAGCCGAGCGCATCGGCCTTGGCGATTCCGGCCTGCAGCATTTTCAGGCTCGCCTGCTCGGTGAGCCGATGGGTGGCGACGAAATCGGGCATGGCGCGTCCTTGATTGCGGCTCGACACACATGTCATAGCACGGCACAGCGCATTGATGAGGTGCGAATGAGCGTCGAAAAGTGGGACCGCGAGGCCGACGTGGTGGTGATCGGATCGGGCGCGGCCGGGATGCCGGCGGCGATCGTGGCCCGCGAGGCCGGCGCTTCGGTCATCGTGGTCGAAGCCGAGAACCACATCGGCGGCCACGCCATCACCTCGGGCGGCAACCTGCCGCTCGGCGGCGGCAACCGGTATCAGAAGAAGTACGGCATCGCGGATTCCGCCGAGCTGTTTTTCCAGGATTTGACCGACTGGTCGGTAGTCGAGACCAACGGCTTTCCGCCCTACCGCTACAATGACCGCGAGATCATCCGCGCCTTCGCCGACAACAGCGTCGCCGCCTTCGACTTTCTGCTGGCGCACGGCGTCAAGGTCATCGACCGGGCGCCCAACAAGGTCGGGCACGAGATCGGCGTGTCGGTGCTGCGCACCATGCAGATCGACGTCGCCGACTGGCCCATGGTGCATACCGGCGGGCCGGCGGCCCCCGACGATGACGAAATCCGCGCCGGCGCCGGCCTGATGCGGCCGCTCGAGGCGGCGGCCCGCCAGGCCGGCGTGAAGATTCTGCTCGAGCATCGCATGACGGCGATCCATCGCGCGACGCCGCGTTCCGGCCGCGTCACCGGCATCACCGTCGATCACAACGGCGCAGCGACAAACATCGGCGCCCGCAAGGCGGTGATCGTCGCCACCGGCGGCTCGACCGGCAACGTCAATTTCCGCCGCATGTTCGATCCGCGCCTGACCGAGGAATATTGCGGG
>JASHWN010000222.1 GCA_030044035.1 Xanthobacteraceae bacterium | reverse complement strand
AAGACGTTCTTGGTGTCGCTCAGTTCGGTGGCCGCACTGACGACCGGAACGATCGTAATGCTGATTTCGGCGTTCGATTTGGCAAATTGCTTCAACGCGGCAGTGACCGGGACACGGGCCAGCGTTGGCCGCAACGGATGCGGATCGCGCAAGTCGTAAGCGTCAAGCCGTTCGTTGATCTCGCAGTGCCCGACGTCGCCGAAACAGCCGCCGTGTCCAAAAATGTAGAACGATCCGGCGTAACCCTGGGCGAGGGTCTTGGGCGTGCTCGCGTCGGCCTTCGGGTTGTTGAAAAACACGCGGCCCTCATAGGAGGCCTGGCTGTGGTCGATGCCGAGAATCTCGAGGTCGGCGGACGTAAAGCGATGGTCGGGCCCGGCGAATGCGATGGAAACCGGTTTTGAAGTATAGCTGTGGGCCGGCGTGCTTGGCCGCACCGGCGATGTGATTTTGACGTTATCTGGAGCGCGTGTTGTGCCGGCCCGGCGGCGTTGTCTTGACTTCTTTGCCATGGTCCAGGCTCCAATCAGATCGGGACGACTGCTTGCGCGGCGGCATAGTCGTAGCCGAGAGTGTTCACGCTGAGCACATCCCGGACCTGCATGTTGAACGGGGCAAGCACCGTATCGAGAAGATCGTCAGGCATGCTTCCATTGCCGTTACGGACCTGCCACAGCCACCACAATCGATCGATCATGCAGTGATGGGAATAAAATATCGGGTCGAAGGCCGCCACGGCAACTATCCCCATGTCGCCACCCACCCATCCGTGCACCAGATTGTGCAGACGGGTTTCGAGCGCCAAGGTGAAATCGGTCCAATCGCCGGTCGAGAGTACGTCGTCGACGTCGGTCTGTGCCGGAAGATCGTCGGGTGATCCCGGCCGGCGGGTCGTGGCGTGATGAATCGAGGGGTTGGTGAGGTTGATACGAAAGCTGTACAACGGATTGGCAGCGCCGCCGGCGATTGTCTTGTCTGCGAAAATCTTTGGAATGCCAGATTGGCGTGGCGGACCCAGCGTCCAGTCCCACCATGGCAGCGTTACGCTCGGCACCCGGCTTCGTGCGGCAAGCTCGAGATTGTAGAGGTAGGCGCGGTGCCAAGGCAAAAAGTAGTAGGCCGGAGCTTTATCGGTGGAGTGCTGGCAGTACCAATTCGGCACCCCGTGCAATCCGGCAAAGTAGGCGAAGCCCCGATTGTCGGTGATGGCCTGCATCTGCCCGTAGGCGTCGCGGAAAGCGCTGACCTCCGCATCGGACAGATTGTGGACGGCTTTCCTGATACGAAGGTTGTCTGCCATCCTGACCTCCCAGCCGTGAGTTGTAGTCAAATGTTGAACAAATATCAATTGAAAAAGCCGCTGTAAATGGACCATAACGACGATCCGCGCGAAGAGATCGAGCGCCTCGAAGCGCAGATCGACGGGCTCGTCGCCAGGCTCGAAAGCTGTCGCAAGTTCATTCTGGTGTCGCGGATCGCGATCGTCGCCGGCGCCGTGCTGCTGGCAGCGCTGCTGCTCGGCGTCATTCGCTTCGAGGCCACGGAGATGATCGCCGCGGTCGCCGCCTTGCTCGGCGGCATTGTCGGCTGGGGCTCGAACCGCTCGACCGCGCAGGAGGCCGCCGCGCAGCTCGCCGCCGCCGAGGCCGAGCGCAAGGCGCTGATCGACACCATCGAGCTGCGCGTCGTGCCGGAGCAGCCGACGCTGCATTAGCTGCATTGCCGCTGCGCCGTCCGGGTCATAGATTGCTGACAAACAGGGGAGGCGCGCCATGGCGCAAACGCACGTCTATGCCGGTGTCGGCGGCTATTACGGCGGCAATGAAGGCAACCTCGCCGGGGTGTTCCGCCGCGATAGCGCAAGCGGGGATTGGCAGCACGTCTTGCGCGAGCCGGAGGCCTACACGGTATTCGTGCATCCGCACGACCCCAATGTCGTTCTCGCCGGCACCAAGGACGGCATCTACCGCAGCACCGACAAGGGCGCGAGCTTCCGGCGGGCAAGCTTTCCCGACAACGGCGTACAAATCTGGTCGTTTCTCGCCGACGCGGCCGATCCCGGACGAATATTGGCCGGCGGCTCGCCGGTTTCGATCTTCCGCAGCGACGACAGCGGCGAGAGCTGGAAGCGGCTCGCCGCGCCAAAACTCCCCGATCGTGGCAAGGCGCCGTTCGCGGTCCGCGTCATGCGTCTGGCTCGGCGCCCGGATCGACCGAACGAGATCTATGCCGCACTCGAAATCGGCGGCGTGATGCGGTCGCTTGACGGTGGCGAGACCTGGGCCGATGCCAGCGACAACCTTATCAATTTGTCGGTCGAACAGCCAAGGCTGCGCAGCAAGATCGTCAGCGACACCGAAGCGGAGGGCATGCTGGACGGTCACGCCATCTGCATGAGCGCCGCCGATCCCGACGGCGTCATCCTTGCGGTGCGCATGGGCCTGTTCCGCAGCGGCGACCAGGGCCGCACCTGGCAGGATTTACGGGTCGACCGTTTCTCGCCGTTCACCTATGGCCGCGACATCAAGGTCGCGCCGCAGGACCCGAGCACGCTCTACGCCTGTCTGTCGGTCGCCGCCTCGTCCAAGGACGGCGCGCTCTATCGCAGCAACGACGTCGGCAAGACGTGGCAACGCTTCGACAAGGTGCAGCCGCACGGCACGCTGATGTCGGTCGCGCTGCATGCACACGACGCCAAGCAAGTTTATGTGGCCGCGCGTTACGGCGAAGTATTCGGCACGGCGGACGGCGGCGCAACCTGGCGCGACATGCCGCTGCCGCCCGGCGTGCAGCACATTTACGCGCTGGCCTGCGGGTGAGCGAAGTCAGGCCTGCGACTCTTCCCGCCGGGAAAAGAAGAGTGGTATAGTTACGCATGTCCGACACCGCGAAAGACATTCTCGAACGGGTAGCGACTTGGCCGGAGGAGGACCAGGAGGAGCTGGCGGAAATCGTGCGCGACATCGAGAGCCGGCGCAACGGTCTCTACGTCCTTACCGCCGAAGAGCAAGCCGCGATCGAGGCGGCGCGCCGCGGCGGCTTCGTATCTGATGCCGATATCGCGGCCTTTTGGAAACGCCACGGCATCGAATGAAGGTGCGCTATCGCGAACGTGCGCTGGCCGACCTTGAGGAAATTTCAACCTATATCAGCGAGCGCAGTCCGATTGGAGCAATAAACGTCATTGCAGCGATACATGCTGCCGTTAGGGACGTGGCGTTAAATCCGCTGGGTTCCCGGCAGACCTCGGATCCCGAGGTTAGAGTAAAGATCGTTAGACGTTATCTATACAAAATTTTCTACACCGTCAGCACCGAGGGAATTGAAATATTGCACGTCCGACATGGTGCACGGCGGCCATGGATAAACGAGTGATCTGAAATTGATCTTTGGTTCATCGCGACTGCGAACGATGTCGGATTAATTTATAACGACCGGAAGAATCGCAGCGAGGTACGTGAAAAACCGAGCCTCTCGTAAAAGCGGTGCGCGTCGAGGCGATGGTGCGCGCTGGTGAGCTCGATACCCGAGCAGCTATGCTCGCGGGCAAAGTCGGTCGCGTGGGCGAGCAGCTTTTCGCCAAGGCCCCGACCTCGGTGTTGCGATGCTACGACCAGCGCAGTGACGCGGCAGACCGTCGAGCCATTTGGAAAGTACGGCACCAGTTCGGCAGCGATCAGCCCGATCACGTCGTTCTCCAATTCGGCGAGCAGGATTAAGCTTGTCCCGCTGTGTAGCGAGCGCTGCACGCGATCGACAACGTCGGCCGCCGTCGACGCATAGCCGAGTTCGGTCAACAGCGAGGCGATGGGTTCCGTGTCGGCCTCGGTCGCTTGCCGGAACGTGACCGTCATTTGGTTCTTCCCAAGACCTGACCCGCGCCGGATCGACGCCATTGCCCGCAACGATTTTGGCCCGCTACGATTTCGCGTCCTTGAAATACGGCTCCACCTTGCCGGTCAGCTTGATGGTGAGCGGATTGCCGTAACGGTCCTTGGCCTTGCCGGCCGGTACCCGCACCCAGCCTTCGCTGACGCAATATTCCTCGACATTGGTCTTTTCGACGCCGCGAAAACGTATGCCGATGTCGCGCTTGAGCACCTCGGCATCGTAATGGGGGCTGCGCGGATCGTTCGACAGGCGGTCGGGCGGGGTGTCGGCGGTCTTATCGTCAGGCATTTTTTTCAACTCGCTCGCAGCAAATCTTCACTCGATTGACAGTCCGGCGGCCTTGAGCGGCGCGCCGTTCTTCTCGATTTCCGGACCGATGATGCTTTCGAGATATGCGGTCGACTGATACGCGATCGGCACCACGAATGTGCCGGTGCCGGCGAGCCGCTCCTTGACGGCGGGCGTATTGATCGCGGCGGCCGTCGCGTCATGCAGCTTCTTGATGATGGCGTCCGGCGTGCCCCGCGGTACGAAGAACGCGAACCACGTCGAAGCTTCGAAC
>JASHWN010000221.1 GCA_030044035.1 Xanthobacteraceae bacterium | reverse complement strand
ATATGTGCGATAGGGGACGCCGTCGCCGTCGACGTCGAGATAGCGCCCGAACTCCTTGCCCGCCTCGAGATCGGCGGCGCTCATCACCTTGCCGCGATCCATCCGCCGCGCATCGTCCCAGGCGAGCGGCTTGCACAGCCACTCGTTCATGCCGATGTCGAGGTCCATCATGACGAAGATCGGCGTTTGCAGCCGGTCGGCGAGATCGAACGCCGTCGCGCCCAGCTCGAAGCATTCGCGGGGATCCTCGGGGAAGAGCAGCACATGCTTGGTGTCACCATGGGACGCATAGGCGCAAGAGAGGATGTCCGCCTGCTGCGTCCGGGTCGGCATGCCCGTCGAGGGACCGCCGCGCTGCACGTCGAAGATCACCGCCGGGATCTCGGCGAAATAGGCGAGCCCCAGGAACTCCTGCATCAGCGAGATGCCGGGGCCGGAGGTGGCGGTGAAGGCGCGGGCGCCGTTCCAGCCGGCGCCGATCACGATGCCGATCGAGGCCAATTCATCCTCGCCCTGGACGATGGCGTATTTCGCCTTCTTGCTTTCGGGATCGTGCCGCAGCCGCCTGCAATGGCTGGTGAAGGCGTCGGCGAGCGATGAGGACGGCGTGATCGGATACCAGGCGCACACCGTGGCGCCGCCATAGACCGCGCCGAGCGCGGCCGCCGAATTGCCCTCGACGAAGATGCGGTCGCCGACGGTGTTGGCGCGGCGCAGCCGCAACCCGATCGGGTGCTCGAGATTCATCATCACCCAATCGCGGCCGAGATGCAGCGCGTGCTTGTTGGCGTCGAACAGCTTTTCCTTGCCCTTGTACTGCTCGCCGATCAGCTTCTCGATCTCGGCGACGTCCATGTCGAGCAGCGCCGAGAGTGCGCCGAGATAGATGATGTTCTTGAACAGCTGGCGCTGCCGCGGGTCGGAATATTCGCGGTTGCAGATCGCGGTCAGCGGCACGCCGATGACGTTGATGTCGTCGCGGAATTTCGATTTCGGCAGCGGCTTGGTGCAGTCGTAGAGCAAATAACCGCCCGGCTCGATCGAGGCGACGTCCTTGTCCCAGGTCTGCGGGTTCATCGCCACCATCAGGTCGGTGCCGCCGCGGGCGCCGAGATGGCCGGCCTCCGAGATGCGCACCTCGTACCAGGTCGGCAGACCCTGAATGTTGGACGGAAAGATATTGCGCGGGGAGACCGGAACGCCCATGCGCAGCACGGCGCGGGCGAACAGCTCGTTGGCGCTCGCCGAACCGGAGCCATTGACGTTGGCGAACCTGACGACGAAGTCGTTTACGCTTTGAAGTGGCATGCTTGTTCCGCGTGAGTCATGTCGATCAGATATTTCTGCATGTCCCAGGCGCCGGTCGGGCAGCGTTCGGCGCACAGGCCGCAATGCAGGCAGACGTCCTCGTCCTTGACCATGACGCGGCCGGTTTTGAGGCTGTTGCCGATGTAGAGGTCCTGCGTCACGTTCTGCGCCGGCGCCTGCAGCCGCGTGCGCAGCTCGGCTTCGTCGCCGTTTTGCGTGAACGTGATGCAGTCCATCGGGCAGATGTCGACGCAGGCGTCGCATTCGATGCAGAGCTGGCCGGTGAACACGGTCTGCACGTCGCAATTGAGGCAACGCTCTGCTTCTTTCAACGCCAGTTCGACGTCGTAGCCGAGTTCGACCTCCGACTTGATGTCGCGCAAGGACAACGCCTTGTCGCGGTGCGGCACCCGGTAGCGCTTATCGAGCGCGATCTCGTTGTCGTAGGACCATTCGTGGATGCCCATCTTCTGGCTGGCCACGTTCACCTGCGGCGGCGGCCGCAGCGCGATGTCCTCGCCGCGGCACAGGCGGTCGATCGAGATCGCCGCGTCGTGGCCGTGCGCGACCGCCCAGATGATGTTCTTCGGTCCGAACGCCGCGTCGCCGCCGAAGAACACCTTCGGGTGGGTCGACGCCATGGTTTTCGCATCGACCTTGGGCATGTCCCACTTGTCGAATTCGATGCCGCAATCGCGCTCGATCCATGGAAAGGCATTTTCCTGGCCGACCGCGACCAGCACGTCGTCGCACGGAAAATGCTGATCGGGCTCGCCGGTCGGAATGAGCTCGCGGCGGCCTTTGGCATCGCGCACCGCCTTGACCTTCTCGAACACGACGCCGGTGAGCTTGCCGTTGTCGTGGGTGAACGCCTTGGGCACGAGATAATTGAAGATCGGAATATCCTCGTGCATGGCGTCTTCCTTCTCCCAGGGAGACGCTTTCATTTCCTCGAAACCGGAGCGCACCACGACTTTCACGTCGTCGCCGCCAAGCCGGCGCGACGAGCGGCAGCAATCCATCGCGGTGTTGCCGCCGCCGAGCACGATGACGCGCTTGCCGATCTTGTCGATGTGGCCGAACGAGACGCTGGACAGCCAATCGATGCCGATATGTATGTTCTTGGCCGCTTCCTTGCGGCCCGGAATGTCGAGGTCGCGGCCGCGCGGCGCACCGCAGCCGACGAAGACGGCGTCGAAATTTTTGGCCAACAGCGCCTTCATGCTGTCGATGCGCTTGCCGCCGTTAAATTCGATGCCGAGATCGATAATGTACTGGCACTCTTCGTCGAGCACGCTTTCCGGCAGGCGGAATTTCGGAATCTGCGTGCGCATCATGCCGCCGACCTGCGGGTCCTGGTCGAACACGATGCATTCGTAACCCATTGGGGCGAGGTCGCGCGCCACCGCGAGCGAAGCGGGGCCGCCGCCCACGAGCGCGATGCGCTTGCCGTTCTTCTGCGCCGCCGGTTTCGGCAGCCTGGCGCGGATGTCGTCCTTGAAGTCGGCGGCAACGCGCTTTAACCGGCAGATCGCTACCGGCTCGGCTTCGACGCGGCCGCGCCGGCAGGCCGGCTCGCACGGCCGGTCGCAGGTCCGCCCCAAAATGCCGGGGAAGACGTTGGATTCCCAGTTGATCATGTAGGCGTCGCTGTAGCGGCCCGCGGCGATCAAACGGATGTATTCGGGTACCGGCGTGTGCGCCGGGCAGGCCCACTGACAGTCCACCACCTTGTGGAAGTAGTCCGGAGCCGCAATGTCGGTAGGTTTCATTGACTCCTCTTGCACGCAGCGTCCGCCGGCATTCGGGCGGTACGCACGCTGCGCGGATCGGCGCCCCCACGGTTTGGCTCCGTTGCCGAATCCGGGCCGGGATAGTAGTCGAGCGGGATGCCGATTTCCACTTGTTATAACAGTGTTCTGTCACTCCCGGTCCTTAACAAGAGCGCGACTGGCACCGAGTACTTTGTCGCAGTCGTCAACGCTTCATCACAATCGCCCCAATCTTCGGCGTAAACGTTTGAATATGTTGCATATTTCGTGCCAATGCCGGTCTAAATTGCAGCGCCGCGCCAGCGGGCGGTTCCGCTCCTGCGCTAAGAGGTAAGATTCCGATGGCTGACGCCAGCAACGGCGGTTCCGCCGGCAATCCCATCGAGGCGGCGCGCCGGGTGGCGCGGCCGACGCTGCCGCGCCGGTTCTACGTCCAAGCGACTGCGGCCAAGGAGGCGGATGCGTATGCAGTGCGGCTCGATGGCAAGGCGGTGCGCACACCGGCCCGCCGCATTCTCGCAGCGCCAAGGCTCGCGCTGGCGCAAGCCATCGCGGCCGAATGGCAGGCGCAACGCGACGTGATCGATCCGGCGACGATGCCGCTGACGCGGCTCGGCAACGCCATCATCGACGGCGTTGCCGACCGGGCGGGGCCGGTTGCCGACGAAATCGCCAAATACGCGGCGACCGATCTTGTGTTCTACCGCGCGGCGACTCCTCCTGAACTGGCGGAGCGGCAACGGCGCCATTGGGATCCGGTGCTGGCCTGGGCCGCGGAGGTTTTGGGCGCGCGATTTGCGATTAGAGAAGGCGTCGTACACGTCACGCAGCCGGATGCGGCGCTGGCGGCAATACGCGCTGCCATCCCCGACGAACCTTGGTCGCTCGGCGCGCTGCACGCCGCAACCACGCTGACCGGTTCGGCGCTGCTGGCGTTGGCGCTGGCGCAGCGCAGGCTATCGGTCGAGGCGGCGTGGCAAGCAGCCCATGTCGATGAGGACTGGAACATGGAGCAATGGGGTCGCGACGCGCTGGCGCTCGAGCGCCGCGCCACGCGCTTCGCCGAGCTGCGGGCGGCGGCGACGGTGCTGGCGTGCCTGCAGGCGCAAAACCAGCAGTGCGCCGCAATGGAGGCATAGGTGGACGCGTCGGTCTCGGTCGAAGTCGCCAAGCACGCGCTGTTGGCGGCCGGGCTTATTCTCGCCATCGGCACCGCGGCCGGCCTTGTCGCCCGGCAACTGCGCATTCCCGACATCGCGCTGTTCCTGATCGCCGGCATCCTGATCGGCCCGCAAGCGGTGGGGCTGATCGACCTCAAGGCTGGGTCGGCGCTCTACCAAATCCTGCTGCTGTTCGGCGCCAG
>JASHWN010000220.1 GCA_030044035.1 Xanthobacteraceae bacterium | reverse complement strand
GGACCATGGGCTCGGTTCCCAACGTGGGATTGATGGCACAGGCGGCCGAGGAATACGGCTCGCACGACAAGACGTTCGAAATTCCCGCCGCCGGAACGGTTCGCGTCGTCGCCGACGACGGCAAGGTGCTGCTGGAGCGTCCGGTCGAAACCGGCGACATCTTCCGCATGTGCGAGGTCAGGGACGCGCCGATCCGGGACTGGGTCAAGCTCGCGGTGCGCCGCGCGCGCCTCGCCGGCACCGCGGCGGTGTTTTGGCTCGACGCCAAGCGCGCGCACGACGCCCAGGTGATCGCCAAGGTCGAGAAGTACCTCAAGGATCAAGACACCGCGGGGCTCGACATCCGCATTCTGCCGCCGGTCGAGGCGATGAAGTTTTCGCTCGAGCGCATCCGCAAGGGGCAGGACACGATCTCCGTTACCGGCAACGTGCTGCGCGATTATCTGACCGACCTGTTCCCGATCATGGAGCTCGGCACCTCGGCCAAGATGCTGTCGATCGTTCCGCTGATGGCGGGCGGCGGACTGTTCGAGACCGGCGCCGGCGGCTCGGCACCCAAGCACGTCGAGCAGTTCCAGCAAGAGGGCTATCTGCGCTGGGATTCGCTCGGCGAATTCCTGGCGCTCGGCGCATCGCTCGAACATCTGGCGCACACCTATAAGAACGCCAAGGCGGCGGTTCTCGCCGACACGCTCGACACCGCCATCGGCAAGATCCTCGAGTTCAACCGCTCACCTGCGCGCAAGGTCGGCGAACTCGACAATCGCGGCAGCCATTTCTACCTCGCCCTGTACTGGGCACAGGCGCTGGCCGCGCAGACCAAGGACGCGGCGCTGCAAGCCCGCTTCAAGCCGCTGGCCGAGACGCTCGGTAAGAACGAAGCCAAGATCAACGCCGAGTTGATCGGCGCGCAAGGCAAGCCGGTCGACATCGGCGGTTACTACCTGCCCGATCCCGCCAAGACGTCGGCGGCGATGCGGCCGAGCGCCACACTGAACGCCGCGCTCGCCGCGCTCTGATGCGAGTCCCGCGGCGGCGAGCATTTCCCCGGCCATAAGCGCTCGAGGAGCGGTAAAGCGGACGGATCGCGATGTCGGCAAATGGCGGCGTAGCGCCCAAACCCAATCATCGCAAGCCGGCGAAGATCGAAACTAACCGATATGAGCGAAGCTGAGAATTTATTTGCCGACGGAGAGGCCTATGAGCGGCGCATAGGCCGCTGGAGCCGCGTCGTCGGTGAAGCATTCATTGATTGGCTCGCTATTCCGAAGGGGCTGCGCTGGCTCGACGTTGGCTGCGGCAACGGGGCATTCACCGAGGTTCTGATCGCTCGCTGCGCCCCGGCGGCGGTGAGCGCCATCGATCCGTCAGAGGGACAGCTCAGCTACGCGCGTACGCGGCCAGGCGCCAAACTGGCGGAGTTTCGCGTCGGTGATGCACAAGCATTGCCATATCCCGATCGAAGTTTCGACGCCGCAACCATGGCGCTTGTGATTAGTTTTATCCCCGATCCGATCAAGGCGGCCACAGAAATGATGCGCGTGGTAAAGCCAGGCGGTTGGGTTGCCGGTTATATGTGGGACATGCCAGGCGGAGGCATTCCCCTCGAACCGATGTACCGCGCTTTGAGGTCGCTTTGCATTGCCGTTTCAGTTCCGGGCATTGAAGTTTCTCGCCGAGACAAAATGCGCGAGGTGTGGGAAAAGGCGGGCCTGCAATCGATCGACACGCGTGTAATCCGCATCCCGGTGGTCTACTCCGACTTTGACGATTTCTGGCAGTCGTTCAGTGTGCCAGAGGGACCAAGCGGCCAGGCGATTCGCAAGATGTCACCGCTAGAAATCGAACAGTTGAAGATGCGGCTGCGCGACCAACTCCCCACTGGCCGTGATGGACAAATCGTCTATGAAGCATTTGCAAACGCCGTGAGTGGCCGGGCTCCAAGTTGACGCTGGAATATTACTTGATGACTAACAAACTTACTCTATCTTGACGTTGGCCGTTCGGATCACCTTGGCCCACTTCTCGGTTTCATCGGCAATAAGTTTTCCAAACTCCGCGGGCGAGTCAGCGTGCACAATGAGGTCTAAGCCGGTAAGTCTCGCTTTGAACTTGGGATCGGCGAGAGCCGCATTGATTTCCTTGTTGAGCCGGTCGACGATCTCGGAGGGTGTGTTCCTTGGAGCACCGACGCCATTCCAAGAGGTTACCTCATACCCAGGCACGAATTCACCAACGGTTGGCACTTCCGGCAACTCGTCGAGCCGCTTTGCTGTTGTCACCGCCACCGCCCGCAGTTTGCCGGCCTTGATGTACTCGATTGATGACGGCATCAGGCCGAAATAGACCTGCACCTGTCCCTCCAACAAACCAGTGATTGCCGGCGCATCGCCCTTATAAGGGACGTGAGTCATGGCAACGCCCGTCAGCATCTCGAACAGTATGCCTTCCAAATGCTGCAAAGACCCATTGCCCGTCGACGCAAAATTGATCCTGCCTGGATTCGCTTTAGCGTAGGCAATAAACTCGGGAAGAGTGTTGGCTGGAACCGCTGGGTTCACCTCCACGACGCTCGGAATGGCTGCAACTCTTGCGACCGGTGTGATGTCGCGGATGAAATTGAAATTAAGTTTTTCGTATAGCGTCGCATTGGTCGCGTTGGTGGCCGTGACCATAAGGAGCGTGTAACCGTCCGGAGGCGACCTCACCACGATCTCGGCACCAATGTTGCTGGCGGCACCCGGTCTGCTTTCAATGATGAACGGCTGACCGAGATGCTCCGACAGCCACTGGCCAATCAGACGCGCCACAATATCGGCGGTGCCTCCCGCAGGAAACCCAACGATCAAGCGCACCGGCCGTGAGGGATAGGCTTGAGCGCAAGCAATCCGCGATAAGGTCGGGAGCGCGATGCCGCCCACTGCTAGATGCAGAAATTGCCGGCGCATGAGCTTCATGGCTTCCTCCTTCCAAATGCCGACGATGCGGCGACTCGCTCCGCGTCGCGTCTTTCGCGGTCCAGATTTCCGTCGATGACTCGGATGAGCAGGCCAATCAGAACTTTCTTTTCGGCAGGCGTGATCGGCGCAAGAATGCTCTCGTTGGCAATGAGGTAGGCGGGCCGTAGGCGGGCATAAAGCTTCTCGCCTTTGAGCGTTACGTTTAGCAAGCGTGCGCGTCTGTCAGCGCCATTCACGCGACGCTCAATCAACCCCTTGTTCACAAGCTGTTCGACCAGCAGGCTTGCAGTGTTGCGGTCGACGTTAAGTCGGTCGGCGAGGCTACTCTGTTCAATCCCCGGCTCACCAGTAAGCTTGCTGAGGTGCATCAACGCTCCGTGTTGCAGCGGTGTGAGGCCGGCTTCGCCGATCACTTGTGCGAGCCTCGCAACGCATACTTGGTGAAAGCGCCGGGCCAAAGCGGTCGGCACGCTATGCCAAATTGGAGCAGTATTTTTAGACGCTGCCGGCCGCTTGGGCTTAAGAGAAGCCTTGTCCGGGGATTGCACTGACGCCACCTTGTCGATCATTAATGTATCCATACGGTCATGTTACATGATCGTCATGTATCATGACTATCATGTAACGTCAAGATTGAACGTTGCGGACATGCCAGCCGCTCTCACCGATGTCCACTTTCGAGGGCCAGGCAGGCACCAGTACGTTGCCGGGTTATGAGTACGCATCGTAACGCGTCTTTTGCCGCAACAATGTAAATGCTATGGAGCCCGCCGCAGCTGCCGGGGCGGCGTCGTCCGAGCGCGCGCCTGATCATTGCCAATCTAAACCTTCAACCGACCGGGGCCCGAAGGGGTCGAAGCGCCATGGCGAAAATCAAGGTGGCCAATCCCGTTGTCGAGATGGACGGCGACGAGATGACCAGGATCATCTGGCATCTCATCAAGGACAAGCTGATCCACCCCTATCTCGATATCGACTTGATGTATTTCGACCTCGGCATTCAAAAGCGCGACGAGACCCGCGACCAGATCACCATCGAGGCCGCCGAAGCCACCAAGAAGGTCGGCGCCGCCGTCAAGTGCGCCACGATCACGCCCGACCAAGCGCGGGTCAAGGAATTCAACCTGCACGCAATGTATCCATCGCCGAACGGCACCATCCGCGACATTCTGGGCGGCGTGATCTTTCGCGAGCCGATCATCTGCAAGAACGTGCCGCGGCTCGTTCCCGGCTGGACCAAGCCGATCATCATCGGCCGGCATGCCTACGGCGACCAATACCGCGCCACCGACTTCAAGGTGCCCGGCAAGGGCAAGCTCACCCTGACTTTCATTGGCGACGACGGCCAGAAGATCGAGCGCGACGTGTTTGACTTCCCGGGCGGCGGCGTCGCCATGGCGATGTACAATCTCGATGCCTCGATCCGCGACTTCGCCCGCGCCTCGATGAACTATGCGCTCTCCCGCGGCTATCCGCTCTATCTCTCGACCAAGAACACGATCCTGAAGGTCTATGACGGCCGCTTCAAGGACATCTTCCAGGAAATTTTCGACAACGAGTTCAAGGCCGAGTTCGAAAAGAACAAGTTGACCTACGAACACCGGCTGATCGACGACATGGTGGCGGCGGCGCTGAAATGGTCGGGCGGCTACGTGTGGGCGTGCAAGAACTACGACGGCGACGTGCAGTCGGACGCCATCGCCCAGGGCTACGGCTCGCTCGGGCTGATGACTTCGGTGCTGACCACGCCGGACGGCAAGGTGGTGGAGGCCGAGGCCGCCCACGGCACCGTGACGCGGCATTACCGCGAGCATCAGCAAGGCCGCGAGACCTCGACCAATTCGGTGGCTTCGATCTTCGCCTGGACCCGCGGCCTCGTCCATCGCGCCAAGCTCGACGGCAACGCCGCACTGAAGAAGTTTGCCGAGACCTTGGAAAAAGTCACCGTCGGCACGGTCGAAGCCGGCTTCATGACCAAGGATTTGGCGCTTCTGGTCGGCCCCGATCAGAAATGGCTGACGACGACCGGTTTTCTCGATAAGGTCGACGCCAACTTAAAAGCCGCGATGGCATGATCGCGAAGGTGGCGGACGTTTTGGCCGCCGCGATGCGGGGAGGCACCATGACCGAAGGTGGAAAATCGACACCGTCGAAGGCGTTGCCGGCGGCACTTGCCACGCCTGGCGAAACCGTGGTCGCGACCTATCACGCGGTCGGCGCTCAGATCTACGAAGCCAAGGTCGGCGGCGACGGCAAGCTCGCCTGGACCTTCCGCGAACCGATAGCGTCGCTGTTCCTGGACGGTAAGACAGTGGGGCGTCATTACGTCGGCCCGACCTGGGAGCATGCGGATGGCAGCGCCGTGGTCGCCAAGGCCGTCGCCAATTCGCCCGGCGCTACGGCTGACGATGTGCCCTGGCTCAAGCTGCAAACCATCGACCGCCGCGGGGCCGGCGCGCTGGCGGAGGTTGACACC
>JASHWN010000219.1 GCA_030044035.1 Xanthobacteraceae bacterium | reverse complement strand
CTGTTCATGTATCGCGAGCCGAAGGCCGCCAAGCGGCTCTATTTCGACGTGATCCCGCGGCATGTCGACGAGTATCAACAATTGCTGGAAGGCTATGCGCGGCAGGGCGCGCGCGACCGCCTCACCAACCCGGTCTGGCACATCCATGGCGGTGCGCCGCCACAGGCCGACAATCCGATATCGTTCGCCATGCTGCTGTCGCTCGTCACCGCGTCGAACGCGGAGAACGCCGAGACGCTGTGGGGTTTTATCGGCCGCTACCGGCCGGGCGTGACGCCGCAAACCCATCCCGGCCTCGCGGCTTTGGTCAAATACGCCATCCATTATTTCCACGACTTCGTGCTGCCGGCCAAAAAATTTCGCGAGCCGACGGCCGTCGAACGCGCCGCGCTTATCGACCTGCGCGACGCGCTGTCGCAGCTGCCGGCCGATACGCCGGCCGAGCAGATCCAGAACGTCGTCTATGAAGTCGGCCGCCGCGAGCCGTTTTTGGACCACAACAAAAAAGCCAAGGACGGCAAGCCCGGCGTCGCGCTCGACTGGTTCAACATGCTCTATCAGGTGCTGCTCGGCCAGGAGAAAGGCCCGCGCTTCGGCTCGTTCGTCGCCGCCTACGGCTTGGGCAACACGATCGACATGATCGACGGCGCGCTGGCGAGGTCGGCGTGAACGATTCTTCGCCTTGCTACTGGCTCGCCCACACGATGCGCGCGATCCACAGCACGTCGGCGGCCGGCACCGTGCGGTCGGCGTGCTGGGCATTGAGCGATTTCAGCTCCACCAGCTTGCCGATACGGCGCTTGAGTTCCTTGGCCATGACCTCGCCCGACCGGGTGCGGACCACGACCCGGTCGCCGCGGCGGATCGGCGCCGACGGCGACACCACGATGACGTCGCCGTCGCGGTATGCCGGCTCCATCGAATGGCCGGAGATTTCGAGCGCATAAGCATGCTCGTCGTTGAGCGCCGGGAATGCAAACTCGTCCCAGCCTTCGCCAGCCGGAAAGCCGCCGTCGTCGAAGAAGCCGCCGGCGCCGGCCTGGGCGAAGCCGATCAGCGGCACCGCGCGCGGCGCGGCGACGCCGGTCTGCTCGATCAGCCCGACAAAAACATCGATCGGCGTGCCGGTCGCGGCCAGCGCCTTGGCGATCGATTCGGTCGACGGCCAGCGGGCGCGGCCCTGCGGCGTGATGCGCTTGGATTTGTTGAACGTGGTCGGGTCGAGACCGGCGCGCTTCGCCAGTCCTGAGGCGGAGAGGCCGGCGCGAGCGGCCAATCGATCGACGGCCGACCAGACTTGGGCGTGAGTGAGCATCCGAAAGTTGTCTCCGTGAGCGGCCCGGCGGCAGCCGCATGCCCTTCGCAACTATGATAGGAATTTATTACCTCCATCCGCAAGCCCCGGCATACGCAATAGCGCGCTGCTCGGATTCGGAGCCTTGAAGCCGGCTTGAGCCGCCGATATAGGCTCGGCCGAATCAAGGCGCGTGCGGGTGACCACGGTCTACAAAATCTGCGAGCAGCGCTTGTGGCGGGCGGCCGAGGCGGTCGGAGAATTTCGCGGATCGGCCCACGACGCACGCGACGGCTTCATTCATTTCTCCGCGGCCGACCAGCTCGGCGATACGGCGGCCAAACACTTCGCCAGGCAATCGGACTTGCTTCTGATCGCGGTCGACGCCGGCCAGCTGGGTGCGCAACTGAAATGGGAGCGCTCGCGCGGCGGTGCGCTGTTCCCGCATCTTTACGGGCCCTTGCGGCTCGACGCGGTGCGCTGGGTGCGGCCGCTGCCGGATGAGATCGGCGGCCGGCGCCAGCTGCCGGAACTCGAGGCGGAGCCACAATCGTGATTGGCCTGTTCGATCGTCTCAGCCGGCCGTTCTTGCATGCGCTCGATCCGGAAGACGCCCATGGGCTTGCCATCCGGATGCTGAAATTCGCGCCGCTGCCGCCGGCCGCGTCGGACGATCGGCGGCTGGCCAGTCGCGTCTTCGGTCTCAATTTCAAAAATCCCGTCGGCATTGCTGCCGGATTCGACAAGAACGCCGAGGTGCCCGATGCGCTGCTGCGGCTCGGCTTCGGTTTCGTCGAAGTCGGCACCGTGACGCCGCTGCCCCAGGCCGGCAATCCGCGGCCGCGGCTGTTCCGGCTCGACGCCGATGGCGGCGTCATCAACCGGCTCGGCTTCAATTCGCAGGGCGCCGCTGCGGTTCTGGCGCGGCTTGCCGCGCGCGCCGGTGCCGGCGGCCTGGTCGGCGTCAACATCGGCGCCAACAAGGACGCGTCCGATCGCGTCGCCGATTACGTCCGGCTGATCGAGCGCTTTGCCCCGGTGGCGAGCTACGTCACCATCAATATCTCCTCGCCCAACACGCCCGGCCTGCGCAATCTGCAGCAGGCCGCCGTGCTCGACGATCTGCTGGCGCGCGTGGTCGAGGCGCGCGAGCGGGTGACGCGCAATGCCGGCCCGACGCCGGTCTTGCTGAAAATCGCACCGGACCTGTCGCTCGCCGATCTCGATGACGTGGTCGGCATCGCCCGGGCGCGTCGCGTCGACGGCATGATCGTCGGCAACACCACTTTGGCGCGGCCGGCAAGCTTGCGCGAGACGGCAATCGCCGGCGAAGCCGGCGGCCTGTCGGGACGGCCGCTGCTGCCGCTCGCCAACCGCATGCTGGCCGAAACCTACGTGCGGGTCGAAGAAGCCTTTCCGCTCATCGGCGTCGGCGGCATCGATTCCGGAGAAAGCGCGCTCACCAAGATTCGCGCCGGCGCGAGCCTCATTCAGGTCTATTCCGGACTGGTATTTCGCGGTCTGGCATTGATCGGCGAAATCAAGGCTGCGCTTATTGCCGCGCTCGAAACCGAGCGGCAGGATGGGCTGAAGGAATTCATCGGCGCCGACGCTGCCGCCATGACAGCGGAGCCCTGGCCGAACTAAACTCAAAATCTTTTACGGGAGGATCGCGATGATCGATTGCTACACGTGGACTACGGACAATGGTTACAAGCCGCGCGTGATGCTTGAGGAGACTGGGCTCGAGCATCGCATCGTTCCGGTCAACCTGCGGGAAAAAGCCCAGATGGCGCCGGAGTTCATGAAAATCAGCCCCGGCCACAAGATTCCGGCGATCGTCGATCATGACGGGCCGGGCGGCGCCCGGGTGACGCTGTGCGAATCCGGCGCGATCCTCAAATACCTGGCCGAGAAGTCAGGCCGGTTCTATCCGTCCGATCCGGTGGCGCGCGTCAAGGTCGATCAATGGCTGTTCTACGGCTCGGCGACGTTCACCACGCTGTCGCAGCAGTTTGGCCATTGGACGATCCGCTCCCCCGTCAAGGCGCCGATCGCGCAGGCGCATTACGACGCGAACCTGCGCGACATGCTCGGCATCCTCGACCGCCAGCTTGCCGGCAGCGACTACGTCGCCGGCGATTATTCGATCGCCGACATGACCATGTATTCGGACGTCCATCTGCACGGCGTCAATGACATCGGGCTCGACAATTATCCCAATGTGCGGCGCTGGCACGATGCGATCGCGGCACGGCCGGCGGTGCAGCGCGCCTGGGGGCCGTTCCCGGCCTGACCTGAGGCAACGAGCGGTTTGCTATGACGACGTTCAAAATGTTTGCTGCTGCCGCGCTTGCGGCTAGCCTTGCCGCGCCCCAGGCGAGCGCCGCCGAGCCGGCAGCAAAACTGTTCAGGCTGTCATCGCCGGCCTTTGCCGACAACGCGACATTGCCGCTCAAATACGCCGGCGGCACGCTGTGCGGCCAAGACAGCCGCGGCGGCAATATCGCGCCGCCGCTTGCGTGGTCGGACCCGCCGGCCGCCACCAAAAGCTTTGCGGTCGTGATGATCGATCCGGATGGACGGCGCGGCCTCGGCTCGGTGCATTGGGTCGCCTACAACATTCCGGCGAGCCGCACCGGCTTGCAGGAAGGCGAGGGCGGCGCGCCGCCGCCGGCTGACGTCACGCCCGGCAAGAACTCGCGCGGCACGCCCGGTTACACCGGGCCGTGCGGGCCGCCGGCCGACGCGCCGCATCATTACATCATCGATGTGCTCGCGCTCGATCTGGCGCCGGGCGCATTGCCTGCCGGACTCGACCGCGACCAGCTGTTGCGGGCGATTGCCGGGCACAGCCTCGGCCCGGCGAGTCTTGTCGTGCGCTATCGCCGCGAGCCTTAGTGCCGCCTCAGCGCATCGCCGCACCGGGCGCAGTCAGCGCCGGCTGCAGCGCCGGCATCAGCCGGCGCCGCTCGCGGCGCGCCGGAATCGCGCGATAGACCTGCTTGGTCGCTTCGACGATGTGAACGCCGGCGAACGGCGCCGACAGCGTCGCGCCGGTGCGTTCCCAGGCGACGGAAGAGCGCAAAAACCAGCCGCGCGCGATCGGCGGCACGTAGAGCGCTTCGCCCCAGCCGGTCGGCGTGAAAAACGTCTCGCGCAGGAGCTGCGTGATCTGCGAGCGCGAGTACGGCCGGCCGTAGCCGAACGGCGTCGTGTCCATGCGCGCCCACAGGCCGCGCCGGTTGGGCACCACGGCAAGGAGCCGACCGCCCGGCGCCAGAACCCGCCACACCTCGCGGAGAAGTTCGGGCGCATCCGAGGATATTTCCAGCGCATGCACCAGCAGCACGCGATCGACCGCCGAATCGGTCAGCGGCCAATCGTCCTCCTCGACCAGAGCCGCCAGCGCCGGCCGCGTCGAGGGCCAGCGCACCACGCCCTGCGGCGCCGGCATCAACGCCAGGCAGCGCTCGGCCTCGCCACGGAACAGGCCGAGATACGGCGTCGCGTAGCCGACGCCGACCACGCGCTGGCCGCGTGTGTCCTTCCAGCGCGCGCGGATACCGCGGCCGATAAAGCGCCGGGCCACGACGCCGAGCCGCTGGGCATAGAAGTTGCGCAGGTCGACAACGTCCATGGGAATTAAATAGCACGGATCGGGCGGCTATTCCGGGCTTAAGGCCGTCAAACCGGCCCTTGCGGGCCGCGGTTCGGAACGCCTATTTTGCGCCATTGCGCTACGAATACGGGCTCGCGGGCGCACAACCCGCACCTTGCGATGGTGAGACATGCCGGCACAAACCCATCTGTTTCTCTGCCTGAAGGACAATTTCGGTGTGCTCGTTCACGATCCGCAGAGCGGCGCCACCGCGGCCATGGACGCGCCCGAGGCCGCCCCGATCGAGGCGGCGCTGCAAAAAACCGGCTGGCGGCTCACCGACATTCTGGTGACGCATCACCATGCCGATCACACGCAGGGGATCGGCGCGCTTAAGGATCGTCACCATTGCCGCGTCGTGGCCCCGCGCAACGAAGCCAAGCGCATCG
>JASHWN010000218.1 GCA_030044035.1 Xanthobacteraceae bacterium | reverse complement strand
GCGCAGGCAGCGCTCTGGCAGGCCAAGGAAAATCTCTACGCCCAGGCCGGCAAGCTGTTGCCTAGCGTCGATGCCAATGCGTCGGCGACGCGCGAGCAATTTTCGCCGGCCGAATTCGGCCAGGCCGGCGCGCCCTCGATCTTCAATCTGTTTCAGGCCACCGCGAACGTGTCCTACGTGCCCGACGTGTTCGGCGGCCAGCGCCGGCAGATCGAGGCGACGGCGGCAACCGCGGCGTATCAGCGCTTCCAGCTCGAGGCGACCTATCTGACGCTGACCTCGAACGTCGTCACCGCAGTGGTGCAGGAAGCCTCGCTGCGCGGCCAGATCGCCGCGACCCGCGACGTTATCAAGATTGAGACCGATGCGCTCAACGTCGTGCGCCAGCAGTTCGACATCGGCGCCGCCACGCGCACCGACGTGCTGACTCAAGAGTCCGAAGTGGCGACCACGGAAGCGACCTTGCCGCCGCTGCAGAAGCAGCTGGAGCAAGAGGAGCACGTGCTGCTGGCGCTGACCGGCCGCCTCCCCGACGTGCGGCTGCGCGACCGCGTCACCTTGGCGACGCTGCAGCTGCCGCGCGATTTGCCGCTGACTTTGCCGTCGCAGCTCGTCCAGCAGCGCCCGGATGTGCGCTCGGCGGAGGCGCAGCTGCATCAGGCCAGCGCCCAGATCGGCGTCGCGGTCGCGGCGCGATTGCCGCAATTCAACCTCACCGCCGATTACGGCAGCGCGGCGCTGACCGCGGCGACGCTGTTCACGCCGGGCACGATAATCTGGAGCGCGGCGGCGAGCGGCACGCAGCCGATCTTCCATGGCTTCACGCTGTTGCACCAGGAGCGCGCCGCCCGCGCCGGCTATGACGCGGCCGAGGCGCAGTATCGCACCACCGTGCTCACCGCGTTCCAGAACGTGGCCGACGCATTGCGCGCGCTGCAGCTCGACGCCGCCACCTTGAAGGCGCAGGTTGCGGCGCTGCGCGCCGCCTCCGACACGCTCGACCTCGCCCGCGGCCAATACCGGCTCGGCGCCATCGCCTATCTGACGCTGCTCAACTCGCAGCGCAGCTACGCCCAGGCGCGGCTCGCGGTGGTGCAGGCGGAAGCTGCGCGCTTTGCCGACACCGCGGCTTTGTTTCAGGCGCTCGGCGGCGGCTGGTGGAACCGCGTCGACGTTTTGACCAATCCGCTCAGCCCCGAAGACTCCGACGCGATCACCACTACAGATTTGGTCGCGGGCGCGCACGGCATGAAGACGGAGGCGCGGCCATGACCAAGGACCAAGACGCGGCCATGACCAAGGGCAAAGGCCCGTCCACGGCCAAGCGCATGGTGATCATGCTGGCCGCGGTCGCGGTCGTGCTCGGCGGCATTTTCGGCTTTCAGGCGGTCAAGGCTTACATGATCAAAAAGTTCATGAGCACGATGAGCGCGCCGCCGCAGACCGTGTCGGCGACGACCGCGCATTTCTCGAGCTGGCAGCCGACCATCGATTCGGTCGGCACCTTGCGCGCGGTCAAGGGCGCCGACCTGTCGCTCGAAGTGTCCGGCGTGGTCGACGCCATCTCGTTCAATTCCGGCGACGACGTCAAGGAAGGCGCGGTGCTGTTGAAGCTGCGCTCCGACGACGATGCGGCCAAGCTCGACTCCCTGCAGGCCACCGCCGACCTCTCCGAGCTGACCTACCAGCGCGATCTCAAGCAGTTCAAGATCCAGGCGGTCAGCCAGGCGACGCTCGACACCGACGTCGCCAATCTGAAGAACGCCAAGGCCCAGGTCGCCCAGCAGCAGGCGATCCTCGACAAGAAAACATTGCGCGCGCCGTTTGCCGGCCATCTCGGCATCCGCGCCGTCGATCTCGGCCAGTATCTCGGCGCCGGCACCACGATCGTGACCTTGCAGGCGCTCGATCCGATCTATCTGGATTTTTTCGTGCCGCAGCAGGCGATCGACCAGCTGCGGCTCGGCCAAGCGGTCACCGTGCGGGTCGACGCCTTCCAGGATCAAACCTTTGACGGCGAGATTTCCGCGATCAATCCCAAGATCGACACCTCGACCCGCAACGTTCAGGTCCGCGCCACCTTGAAAAACCCGGACCGCAAACTGTTGCCCGGCATGTACGCGACCGTCGCCATCTCGACCGGCGCGCCGGCGAACTACATCACGCTGCCGCAGACCGCGATCACCTACAATCCGTACGGCGACACGGTGTACGTCGTCGACGGCAAAGCCGCGCCGGCCGGCGGCAAGCCGCAGCAGGTCGCGCGGCAAACCTTCGTCACCACCGGGCCGACGCGCGGCGATCAGGTCGCCGTGCTCAAGGGCGTCAACGAGGGCGAGACGATCGTGACGGCGGGCCAGATCAAGCTGCACAACGGCTCGCCGGTGCTGATCGACAATTCCATTGCGCCGAGCGCCGACGCCACGCCGGTGCTGCCGTTGGATAGGTAGGCCAGTCGAATGCAAGCGCGATCAGATACAGCCCGTGCGGTGCGACCAGACCCGG
>JASHWN010000217.1 GCA_030044035.1 Xanthobacteraceae bacterium | reverse complement strand
ACCATCGCGCTGATTGGCTTCTTCGCCTTCATCATTCTGCGCGTCACGGCGCCGGAAATGACGCCGCTGTTCACCAACCTGACGATGGACGATTCGGCTGCCATCGCCAAAGAGCTGGACCGCGAGGCCGTGTCCTATCAGCTGCGCGGCGACGGCAACGTCATCCTGGTCCCCAGGGATCGGGTGGCGCGGCTGCGCATGCAGCTCGCCCAGAGCGGCCTGCCCAAGGGCGGCGGCGTCGGCTACGAAATCTTCGACCGCACCGACGCGCTCGGCACGACGAGCTTCGTGCAGAACATCGACGCGGTGCGGGCGCTCGAGGGCGAGCTCTCCCGCACCATCCGCACGCTCGACCGGGTGGCGGACGCCCGCGTGCATCTGGTCATGCCGGAACGGCCGCTGTTCTCGCGCGACAAGGTCGAGCCGTCCGCCTCCATCGTGCTGCGGGTGCGCGGCACGCTCGAGCCGACCCAGGTCCGCGCCATCCGTCATCTCGTCGCCACGGCGGTGAACGGGTTGCGGCCGCAGCGCGTCTCGATCGTCGATGAAGCCGGCAACCTGTTGGCCGACGGCGCCGGCGACGATAACGGGACCAGCGACGTCGCCGCCGACGAGCGGCAGGTCGCGGTCGAGAAACGGCTGCGCCAAGAGATCGAGCAGATCGTCAGCTCGGTGGTCGGGCCGGACCACGCCCGCGTGCAACTGACCGCCGATTTCGATTTCAACCGCGTCACCGAAACGTCGGACAAATTCGATCCCAACGGCCGCGTCGTCCGATCGAGCCAAACCCGCGAGGAAAGCTCCGCCAGCAATGCCGCCAATTCCAACCAAGTCACGGTCGGCAACGAAATACCGCAGGGCCTCCAGCAGCGTCAGAACCCGGCCGAACCGGGCGCGACGCCGCGCGACGAAAGCCGCAAATCCGAAGAGACCGTCAATTACGAGATCTCGAAGACCACCAGGACCGAAGTGATCGAAGGCGGCCGCGTCAACCGCATTTCGGTCGCGGTCCTGGTCGACGGCACCTACAGCAAGAACGACAAGGGCGAGACGGTCTACAAGCCGCGCAGCAAAGAGGAGATCGACCAGATCGCGGCGCTGGTGCGCTCGGCGATCGGCTTCGACCAGAAACGCGGCGACCAGGTCGAGGTGGTCAATCTGCGCTTTGCCGAGCCGCTGCCGCAGCCGATAGCGGCACCGGGCGGCTGGCTCTCGGCCCTGCATCTTTCCAAGGACGACATCATGCAGGCGATCGAGACGGTGGTCATGGGCCTGCTCGGCCTCGCGGTGCTGCTGCTCGTGGTCCGGCCGCTGGTACGGCGCGTGCTGGCGCCGGTCGAGGCGGTCGCGGCGCTGCCCGCCGCTGTCGGCGCCGCCGCGCCAAGCGACGGCGCCGGGGCCGCGGTCGTAGAAAGCGGCCCAACCTTCTCGGCTGAGCCGAGCGAAACCTCGAAGATGATCGACCTCGCCCAGGTCCAAGGCCAAGTCCACGCCCAATCGGTGCAAAAGGTCGGCGAGATCGCCGACCGCAACCCGGGCGAGACCGTCTCCATCATTCGTCAATGGCTGCACGAAAGCGCCGCCGCCTGATCCGCCATGCCCTCCGCATACGAAAAAAGAGAGAACGGCGTCGCCAGCAAGGAGATCGACAGCACGCTGGCAAACCTCGCCGGCCGGATCGGCGCATCGCCGCCAAAGCGCCAGCTCACCGGGCCCGAGCGCGTCGCCGTGCTGATGCTGGCGCTCGGCGAGCAGCACGGCTCCAAGATCTGGAGCATGCTCGACGACGACGAGCTGCGGCAGATTTCCATCGTGATGTCGACCATCGGCACCGTCGAGGCCGAGCTGGTCGAGAACCTGCTGCTCGAATTCGTCTCGCGCATGTCGGCGTCGGGCGCGCTGATGGGCAATTACGACGCCACCGAACGCCTGTTGCAGCAATATCTGCCGCCCGAACGGGTCGGCAACATCATGGACGAAATCCGCGGCCCGGCCGGCCGCAACATGTGGGAGAAGCTGTCCAACGTCCAGGAAGAGGTGCTCGCCAACTATCTGAAGAACGAATACCCGCAGACCGTCGCGGTGGTGCTGTCGAAGATCGGGCCCGACCACGCGGCGCGGGTGTTGGCGATCCTGCCCGAGGAGCTGGCGCTCGACGTCATCAACCGCATGCTGCGCATGGAAGCGGTGCAGAAGGAGGTTCTGGAGCGGGTCGAGCAGACCTTGCGCACCGAGTTCATGTCGAACCTGTCGCAGACGCGGCGGCGCGACGCCCACGAGGTGATGGCCGAAATCTTCAACAATTTCGACCGGCAGACCGAGACGCGGTTCCTCACCTCGCTCGAGGAGGAAAACCCGGAAAGCGCCGAGCGCATCAAGACGCTGATGTTCACCTTCGACGATCTCACCAAGCTCGACACCGCATCGACGCAAACGCTGATGCGCCACATCGAGAAGGACAAGCTTGCCGTGGCGCTCAAGGGCGCCGCCGAGCAGGTGCGCCAGTACTTCCTGTCCAACATGTCGACGCGCGCCGCCAAGATGCTGCTCGACGACATGCAGGCAATGGGCCCGGTGCGGCTGCGCGAGGTCGACGAGGCGCAGGCGCTGTTGGTCAACCTCGCCAAAGACCTCGCCGCCAAGGGCGAAATCATCATCTCCAAGAGCCGCGGCGAAGAAGAGCTGATTTATTGAGCATGGCCATGAACGCACCGACCAAATTCTTGTTCGACGTCGATTTTGCCGGCGGCGCCAACCGCAAACCGGCGATATCGCTCGCCGAGCATGCGCAAAAGCTCGCCGAGGCCGAGGCCGCGGCCCATCGGCGCGGTTATGCGGAGGCGCAAGCGGACGCCAAGGCCGAAGCCGAGCGGCGCGTCGCCGGCGCGCTCGAGCGCATCGCCGACGGCATTGCCGAGGCGGGCAAAGCCTTGACGGCGATCGAGACGCGGCTCGAATGCGAAGCCGTCGAAGTCGCCGTCGCCGTCGCCCGCAAACTGGCGCCGGCCTTGATCGCGCGCGAACCGTTCGCCGAAATCGCCGCGCTGGCGAGCGATTGCTTCGGGCAGCTGGTCGCCGCGCCGCACATCGCGGTGCGAATTCATGACACGCTGTACACGACGGCGCGCGAGAAACTCGACGATATCGTGCGCGCGCGCGGCTTCGAGGGCCGGCTGGTGGTGCTTGCCGAACCGGAGATCGCGCCGGGCGATTGCCGCATCGAATGGGCCGACGGCGGCGCCAATCGCGACAGCGCCGGCGCCGACGCCGCCATCGGCGCCGCGGTCGCCGCGTATCTTTCTGCTCGCCGCGGCCCGACCGCGGCGTCCGGTACGACCGACGCGCAGCGCTATGTTGAGGAGATCGCAGGATGAGCGACGATGGCAAGGTCTCGCTGCCGAATCTCGAAGATGCCGGAACGCACGCCGACGTGCCGCTGGCAGCGGAGCCGGAAGGGCCGACCACGCGCGTCGCCTCCGACCTCGAAGCGGTGTTCGACGTGCCGGTTCAGGTTTCGGCGGTGCTCGGCCGCGCCCGCATGGACGTCGGCAACTTGCTCAAGCTTGGTCCCGGCACCGTGCTCGAGCTCGACCGCAAGGTCGGCGAGGCGATCGACATCTATGTCAACAACCGGCTGGTGGCGCGCGGCGAAGTCGTGCTGGTCGAGGAAAAGCTCGGCGTCACCATGACGGAAATCATCCGGGCGGAGCGTTCCTAAAGAGCGCGAAAAAGGAGTAATCCCATGCGGCTCCTCATCATCGGCACGCTCGACGGCCAGCTCACCACCGCGACCAAGCTCGCCATGGAGAAGGGCGCCAGCGTCACGCACGCCGCCGACATCGCCCAGGCACTCGCCGTGCTGCGCGCCGGCCGCGGCGCCGACCTGCTGATGGTCGACGTCGCCGTCGCGATCCGCGAACTGGTGCGCGGGCTCGAAGCCGAGCACATCCATGTGCCGATCGTGGCCTGCGGCACCGCCACCGACGCCCGCGCCGCGGTCGCCGCCATCCATGCCGGCGCCAAGGAATACATCCCGCTGCCGCCCGATCCGGAGCTGATCGCGGCGGTGCTGGCCGCGGTCGCCGACGATGCCCGCGAGCTGATCTACCGCGACGAGGCCATGGCGCGCGTGGTCAAACTCGCCCAGCAGGTGGCGCCGAGCGAAGCCTCGGTGCTGATCACCGGCGATTCCGGCACCGGCAAGGAGGTGTTGGCGCGCTACGTGCACGCGCGCTCGCACCGCGGCAAAAAGCCGCTGATCTCGCTCAACTGCGCCGCGGTGCCGGAATCGCTGCTGGAATCCGAATTGTTCGGCCACGAGAAGGGCGCCTTTACGGGGGCGGTAGCGCGCCGCGTCGGCAAGTTCGAGGAGGCCAACGGCTCGACGCTCCTGCTCGACGAAATTTCCGAGATGGACGTGCGGCTGCAGGCCAAGCTCCTGCGCGCCATCCAGGAGCGGGTGATCGACCGCGTCGGCGGCACCCGGCCGGTGCCGGTCGACATCCGCATCATCGCCACCTCGAACCGCAATCTCGCCGAGGCGGTGCGCGCCGGCAGCTTCCGCGAGGACCTGCTGTTCCGCCTCAACGTCGTGAACTTGAAAATTCCGCCGCTGCGCGAACGGCCGGCCGACGTGCTCGAGCTCGCCGACTATTTCGTCAAGAAATACGCGGCGGCGAACGGCGTGCCGGCGCGGCCATTATCGGCCAACGCGCGGCGCACGCTGGCCATCAATTACTGGCCCGGCAATGTGCGCGAGCTGGAAAACACCATGCATCGCGCGGTGCTGATGGCGAGCGGCGCCGAGATCGGGCCCGAAGCGATCCTCGCCCCCGACGGCGTGCGGCTCGATCAGCAGCGCAGCGCGCCCGCCGTGGCGCACGCCGCGCTTGCCGCCGAGCAGGTGTCGCGCGCTCTGGTCGGCCGCACCGTCGCCGAAGTCGAGCGCGACCTCATTCTCGAAACGCTCAAGCATTGCCTCGGCAATCGCACCCACGCCGCCAATGTGCTCGGCATCTCGATCCGCACGCTGCGCAACAAGCTGCAGCAATACCGCCAGGAGGGCGTGAGCGTGCCGCCCTCCGGAGAGCCCGAACGGGCGATGGCGTAGCGAAGCTCGGCGCTGATGGCGGAAGCCACCACCATAGCCGCGGCAGCGGCGCGGGCGCCGAGCCCGGCGGCGCTGCTCGGCCGGCTCGGCGCGCTGCTGCGGCGCGGCGAGATCGCGCTGGCGTTGGGCGTCGTCGCCATCCTGGTCGTGCTCATCCTGCCGATGCCGACCTGGATGCTCGACATCAGCCTCGCGCTGTCGATCACCTTTTCAGTCGTGATCCTGATGGTGGCGCTGTTCATCCAGCGCCCGCTCGAGTTCTCCTCGTTCCCGACCGTGCTGCTCATCGCGACGATGCTACGGCTCGCCCTCAATCTCGCCTCGACGCGGCTCATTCTGAGCCACGGGCATGAGGGCACCGCCGCCGCCGGCCATGTCATCCAGGCCTTCG
>JASHWN010000216.1 GCA_030044035.1 Xanthobacteraceae bacterium | reverse complement strand
CGCGCCCGGGTCACCGACGCGATCACCATCTCGAAAACTTTTTCCGCCGGCAGTTGCAGCTTCCACTTCATATGCACCGGCGAGGTGGAGATGAAGGTGTGGATGCGCGAGCGCTTGGCCGGCTTGATCGCCTCGCCGGCGCGGTCGATGTCGTTGAAGCCGGCGCGCGCCAGCCCGCAGACCACGGCGTTCTTGGTGCGCTTGGCGATCTCGTTGACCGCGGCGAAGTCGCCGTCGGAGGCGATCGGAAAGCCGGCCTCGATGATGTCGACGCCCATCTGGTCGAGGAGCTCGGCGACTCCGAGCTTTTCCTCATGGGTCATGGTGGCGCCGGGGCACTGCTCGCCATCGCGCAACGTGGTGTCGAAAATGACGACGCGGTCCTTCTCGGATTTTGGCGGCGCGGTTTTTTCTGCCGGCGCGGAATCCGTGGACTTCGCCTTGGCGGAGGGTGTCATGAAACTGGTCCTTTTCGCTTGCGCCGCTTTCCCCCCCTCCCTACCCTCCCCCGCATGCGGTGGAGGGATTAAGGGTGGCGACGGGCGCTCCTGGGTTCCGTGGCTTTACGAAAAACCCCTGAGTGCCCAGGCGCAAAGGCCCAGCCGGCCCTCAGGGGGCGCTAAGGAGCAGGAGCGCGCGAAGAATCGCACAAGGCATGAGGGCGGCGCCGGCGGCCGGTCCGGCCCCCTGGGTCATCGCGCGGAAGTGCTCGCAGCGCGTCGACACGGCTTTCGCCCTCGCTTTAGCCTTTGCTCGCCAAGGTCGTGGAACAAGGTGAATTCCGCGTTAACCCAATATTGGCGGCACCCTCTTGTAGCGGAAGAGCGCGCGGCGCCGCAAGAGCGCGGCGCCGCCCGCAAAACCTTCCGAAATCCGCGCTTACTTCGGGTACGGATTGACGAACAGGCCAACCAGGCCGCTCACGCCCTTCACGTGCGGTGACGGCGGTGAGCCGAACTTGGCGATCAATTCCTCGCGGGTCAGACCGGGCGGCAACTCGTCCGGTGCGAAATCGGTCGCGATGAGCGTGAACGTGTAATGGTGCGCCGTCTGGCCGGGCGGCGTGCAGGGCCCGGAATAATGGCCGACGCCCATCAGGCTCTTGCCACCGACGAACTGGTTAGAATCCTTGCCGGCAGAGCCCTCGGGAAAGCCGGTAACCTTGGTGGGATCGATGCCGTAGGCGACCCAGTGGCTGACGCCGAACGGCGCGCGGCCCTCGGGATCGAACATCAACAGCACCAGGCTCTTGGTACCGTCCGGCACGTTGGTCCAGTGCAGTTCCGGCGACACGTTCTGACCGACGCAGTTCGGGGCTTTGCCCGTCGGATTCGCGTTGGCCGCTTCCTTCGGCATCAACTGGCCGTCGTTGAAGGTCTTCGACGCCAACGTGAAAACGCCGGCCGCATGGGCGGTCGGGGCGGTCGGGCCGACCAGGCCGAGCGCCAAAACGGCGGCGGCGGCGGCGAACATATGTCGCTTGACATACATGTTGCTTCCTCCCTGTTTATCTGCGCGGGGGGAGTGTAGCGGGCGAAATTCCGAGATCAAGGGCGCTTTGCGCAGGTCTCATGCCGGCGCCGAGCGCAAGTCCCGCCGCTCAATTGCGCGAGCGATCGACCAGCGCCCGCTCCCTGATCCCAAAAGGGCTCGCCCCGCGAGCCCGTCTTCATGCAAAATGCCGCGGATCAATTCCTACTGCGATCAACGAGCGCGCGCTCTCTGATCCACGGCATCATCTCGCGCAGCTTGGCGCCGACCGCTTCGGCCGGATGCGCCGCGAGTTTTGTCCGCATCGCCTTGAACGAGGTCTGGTTGACCTTGTTCTCCAGCATCCACTCCTTGACGAATTTGCCGGACTGGATGTCGGCCAGGATGTTTTTCATCTCGGCGCGGGTTTCGTCGTTGATGACGCGCGGCCCGGAGACGTATTCGCCGTACTCGGCGGTGTTCGACACCGAATAGTTCATGTTGGCGATGCCGCCCTCGTAGATCAGGTCGACGATCAGCTTCATCTCGTGGATGCACTCGAAATAGGCCATTTCGGGCGCGTAGCCGGCCGCCACCAGCGTGTCGTAGCCGGCCTTCATCAGCTCGACCACGCCGCCGCACAGCACGGTCTGCTCGCCGAACAGATCGGTCTCGCATTCCTCGCGGAACGTGGTCTCGATGATGCCGGCGCGGCCGCCGCCGATCGCCGCGCCGTAGGACAGGCACAGGTCGTGGGCGTTGCCCGACGCGTCGCGATGGATCGCGAGCAGGCACGGCACGCCGGCGCCGCGCTGATATTCGGAGCGCACCGTGTGGCCCGGCCCCTTGGGGGCGATCATCATGACGTCGAGATCGGCGCGCGGTTCGATCAGGTTGAAATGGATGTTGAGCCCATGCGCGAACATCAAGGCCGCGCCCTGCTTCATGTTGCCGTGCAGCGCATTGGTATAGATGTCGGCCTGCAGCTCGTCGGGGGTGAGCATCATCATCACGTCGGCCCATTTGGCGGCCTCGGCGACGTCCTTGACCGGCAGCTTTTCGCCTTCGGCCTTCTTGACGCCCTGCGAGGTCTTGCGCAACGCGACCGCGACCTCCTTGACGCCGGAATCGCGCAGATTGAGCGCATGGGCGTGGCCCTGGCTGCCGTAGCCGATGATGGCGACCTTCTTGCCCTTGATCAGGTTCAGGTCGGCGTCGCGGTCGTAGTAAACGCGCATCTTCTTGCACTCCGTTTGCGATCGTGCGTGTAGCTGGAAAAAGATCAGAAGGAAACAGCGATTCCAAGCAGCGCGGCGAGCTTTGCTTTTACTTCACCGAGCACGTCATGAGGCAACCTGCCGCCGTAACCGACCGGTCGCGCGACCGGATCGACAACTCTGATTTGGTCCACAAGCACGACGCCGCTCAATCCTCCAGTGAGAGCGAGATCAACCTCGAACGGCCAATTCCGCCGTTTTCGAGTGATTGGACAGACCAGGAGAACCGATGAACGCACATTATAGACCTGCCGCGTCAGAACCACCGCCGGCCGCCGGCCGCCCTGCTCATGTCCGACCGGCTTTCCGAAATCAATCCAAAGAATGTCACCAGCCTCAACCGCGGCGCTTTCGTTTGGCACCTTTTGCCCTCGCCTTGCGCTTCATCGCAGCCCATTCTTCGTCGCTCGGAGCAACATCGCTCCAGTCGTCGTCGGGCCATGGCGGCTCGACCGCGGACCAATCCTCAAGCGGTGGTGGTTTTTGACCCGGCTTGATTTGCGCCAAAAGGTCCTCCAGCCGATATCGTGGGATTTTACGGACAGGGATCATTTCCAGCGTCAAATGCGTACCGTCCTGACGAAGCTCGACTTCGCGGCCCGGCCTCAAGCCCAGATCGTCCACGAGCGGCTTGGGCAGCCGCACCGCTAGGCTATTGCCCCATTTCGCAACTTTGGTCTTCATGGCAACCGCCTTTGCTCGGATATACATTGTATATCCGAGCACCAGCCTTGTCTATGCCGATGCGCCGGCCGCCGTAGCCGGCGTCGCCTCAGCCGCATCGAACCGGTCGCGGGCGCGGGCGATTTTGGCCTGGTTGCGTATCGCCCAGGCACCGAGCGCCGAGACCGGCTGCAACAGATCGCGGCCGAGCGGGGTGAGCGCATAGTCGACGCGCGGCGGAACGGTCGGCAACACGGTGCGCGTCACCAGGCCGTCGCGCTCGAGGCCGCGCAGCGTCAATGTCAGCATGCGCTGCGAGATGCCGCCGATCGAGCGCTTGAGCTCGTTGAAGCGCATCGGCCCGTCGCCGAGCCGGGTGACCACCAGCACCGACCATTTGTCGCCGACGCGGGCCAGCACGTCGCCGATGGCGCGGCAGTCGCCGGGCAAACGGGTGTTTCCTGGTTTCATCGATGTGCCTTCTTGCGCGGCTTCCCCGCGGTCACCATCCTAGCCCTGGTTACAAATTCTAACTAAGGAGCGCACGATGCCCGCACAAGCCGCCCTGCCCCAAATCGCCGTTGTTGTCGGATCGAACCGCCGCGATTCGATCAATCGCAAGCTCGCTCGCGCGCTGGCGCGGCTCGGCGCCGGGAAATTCGAGGCCACTTTCGCCCGGATCGACGATCTGCCCATGTACAATCAGGACAATGAAGCAAGCTTGCCGGCCGAGGTCGCGCGCTTCAAGCAGGAGATCGCGCGCGCCGACGGTGTGCTGTTCGTTACGCCGGAGCACGACCGGTCGATCCCGGCGGTCTTGAAGAACGCCATCGACTGGGGCTCCCGGCCCTACGGCACCGGCGTGTGGGCGGAAAAACCCGCTTTCATCACCGGCACCTCGCCGGGCGCCATCGGCAGCGCGCTGGCGCAGCAGCATCTGCGCAACGTTTTGGTCAGCCTCGGCGCGGTTCTATTGGGCGGCGAAGCCTACGTGACCTTCAAACCGAACCTGATCGACGAGCATGGCAATATCGGCGACGAGAACACGCGGAAGTTTCTGCAAGGCTTCGTCAATCGGTTTGCGACGCTGGTCGAACGGCTGAAGCCGGCGGCCAAGCAAGCCGCGGCGGCGTAACGTTCGTCAGTGTGAGGAGAAGCGGCGACGCGCGCCATACCATTGAAAAGGCTACAGAATTCTCTTCAGCTCCACACTGGGATTCCGCACATTTTCCGGCCGTTTTGCGGCGTCCCGCGCCGGCCGCTTGTGACCAGACCAACTAGGAGTTGAATAACTCAGAGCGTTCGCTATGATGCCTCATCATGCAACCCGACATGCCCGTTTCTGCAAAAAAGCAGACATTGGCCGACCCATGGTGCAATTTGCCCTTTATCGCAATTGGTGTCGTCGTTTTTTTCATTGTGAGCGCCAATCTCATTTTTATAATTTACCGCGTGCTATTACCTTATCCAGTCGATCCATTTGAGGCAGGAATCGTCACTGACGCGTGGCGAATGCTGCAAGGCAAAGCGATCTACGCCATAGGTACTGACCGCCCTACACACATGTACGGGCCGTTGATAACTGCGGTTCTGGCCCAAGCTTTTGAACTTACCGGACCTGCGCTGCAGGTGGGGCGACTTGTAAACGTGATACCCGGAATCGCTGCAGTTGTATTGCTCGCGACGATTTTCGGGCGCAGTGATCGCTTGACATTTGCGGTGTCCGTAGTGCTGCTGCTGGCCGTCAATAGCCGTACAGAATACTACTTCGTGCAGACGCGCCCGGATACGGTCTCAATTTTCTTTGCGACTTTGGCTCTGATCGTCCTTTATCACGGCCAGGAGTCGGAAAGAAAAGCACCGCGTCGAGTCGCAATCATAATGGCAGGCTCTGCGCTGCTAGTTATCGCTACTATGTTTAAGCAAACCGCAGGGGTGTTTGTGTTTGTACCCGCGCTCGCAATGCTAGCGAAGTCCGGAAAGTTCTCCTTTCGAAATCAATTCTTATTCGCTGCGATCCCGATGGTGGGCATGTTGGTCACGTTGGGGGCCATTTGGTACTTCGCTCCGGGTTTGTGGCATCTCATCGTAGAGGTGCCGGGGGAATACAAATATTCCATTCGGAGGTTCGGAGAAACGGCCGTGGTCCTCGTTAGTCTTCCTCTGTTTGTGTTGGCGTTGATGCATTGGCTTTTGACCGATGCGCGGGATAACTGGCAATTGCCGCGCGTTCGCTGGTTAATGGCCGCGACGATTTGCGCAATTCTCGTTTCACTTGCGGCTGTTGCAAAGGAGGGAGGCGATAGTAACAATCTGATACCAGCCTTTCTCACCATTGGCGCATTTTGCGCGTGGCGGACGCCCGTAGCCTTAGCGTTTTTGCGCGATGACAGCCGCCCCCTACCAATACGGATTGCCGCGGGAATCTTATTCGGAAGCTTACTGTTCGGGCATGCATATCGAGTCCCTTGGGCGCTGGATTGGACAGCGCTTAAGGACGGATATGGCGGAGACGACCGTCCTTTAGTAATTGCGGAGGCGCGCCAGCTTCCAGGAAAGGTCATCTGCCCAGACGATCCAACCATCCCCTTGATGGCTAAAGGTTACGCCGGCAGGACGGCCGTCTTCGAAGCCCACGCCTTTGGTTTACCCAATGGTGATCTGGTGGATTGGGGCACTGGCCGCCTTCAAGCGGTGTTAAAAGAAATCGACTCGGCTGATTACGTGATCATGATCGGACAGCTGCCGGATTCGACTGACCCGGACACACAACGGGCAAGACAGGACGCGCTACTACAAGCGCGCGGCTTTATCAAAAGCGAATTTCGTACCACTTCCACTCCGGTATACGAACTGTGGCAACGAGCGCGCCCCCCAGGCTTTCCTCCCCCACTGCCGCACTAGACGGGCCAAAGCCATTAAGGCTTGCACCAAAAGGCAACGATGGAATTGCCGACGTTATATCGGGAGCACTGGTCCAACACTTGCGAGACCGGAACGATCCACCGATCCCTGAATCTAGCGAGCTAAGTTGCGCCTTCGTAGCCATCGATTGCCGAAGCGGCAACAGGTTGGCAGTCGACGCTATTAGGCCAAACGAATCGAGGTATCTCAGTCGTACAAGGCTCAAACAGTGTGATGAAATACGTTGAAGCATGGCGCGATTG
>JASHWN010000215.1 GCA_030044035.1 Xanthobacteraceae bacterium | reverse complement strand
GCGCGTCAACCTCGCCCGCGCGCTCGCCATCGATCCGGAAATTTTGCTGATGGACGAGCCGTTCTCGGCGCTCGACGCCCAGACCCGCGAGATCATGCAGACCGAGCTGTTGCGCATCTGGGACGAGGGGCGGAAAACCGTGCTGTTCGTGACCCATCAGATCGACGAAGCGGTGTTCCTGTCCGACCGCGTGCTGGTGTTCGCGCGCCGGCCCGGCCGCGTGCAGGCCGAGCTCAAGATTCCGCTGCCGCGGCCACGCGCGCTGGCACTCAAGCGCACTTCTGAATTCGTCACGCTGGTCGAACGCATCTGGCGCATGATCGAAGACGACGTCCGCGCCGCGGCGCTGTACGAGAATGCGTGAGAGTTAACGAGCGGTCGTTTTCGACCGCTTTTGGGGTGAGCGGCCAGGCAACGCCGCGCCAATTCGCCGCTGTTTTCGGCCAGACGGAGCAGGTGTAAAATCGAGCTGTGACGTTGTCTGCATCGGAGCTTTGGGGAGCAACCGCATGCAATGGCATCGGCGAATTTGTTTGCCCGTCGCACTCGCGATCGTCGCCTTGATCGGCGCGCTCGCGGCCACGGCAGCATGGTCCGAGGCAGGCCGAACGATCCGACTAATCCTGCCGTTCCCGCCCGGCGGACCGGCCGACGTCATGGTGCGCGTGTTGGTGCAACAGATCGGCGTCTCGGGCGGCCCATCGATGATCGTTGAGAGTCATCCCGGCGCCGGCACCGAGATCGGGACTGAATATGTGTCGCGTGCAACTCCTGACGGTAACACGCTGCTGATCATTTCACCTTCGTTCGTCGTTCTGCCCCATGTGCGCAAGCTCAATTACGATCCGTTGACGGATTTCGTGCCGATTTGCACATTGGCGACCTTTCCGCCGCTCATCGTCGTCAACAGCGATTCTCCCTATCCGACGCTCGGCGATTTCATCGCCGCGGCGCATGCGCGGCCGGGCGCTCTGACCTATGGCACGCTCGGTCCGGCGACCGCCTCCCAGATCGCGTTCGAAATGCTCGAACAGGCGGCCAAGGTCGATATCACTTTCGTGCCATTCACCGGCTATACGCCGGCGATCCAGGCGCTGTTGGCGCATCAGGTGACCGCGGCTCAAGCCGACCTCACGACGCTGCAGGGCCAATTGCAGACCGGCAAGCTGCGCGCGCTCGCCACGACCGCAGCAACGCGTGTGCCGGTTTTGCCCAACGTGCCGACCGTCATCGAGGCGGGCTACAAGGATGTCGAGGCTGAGTTCTACGGCGGCGTTGTCGCGCCAGCGAAGACCCCGCAAGCGACCGTAAACCAACTCACCCGCTGGTTCGCGGACGCGATCAAGGCACCGAAGGTCAAGGCGAAGTTCGCCGAACTCGGCTTCATTCCGGGCGGGCAGTGCGGCGGCGATTTCGGCACGGTTATTCGCAAGGATTACGACAATTACGGCCGCACGATCCGCGAGGCTCATCTGCAAATGCACTGAGCGCCCGCTGCAGACCAACTAAAGCCAACAGGGAGAAACGACATGCGCCTTATGAAAAGTTTGCCGACGTTGGCGGCCGTTGCCGCGGGCGCGGTTCTGGCCTCATTGGCGCTGCCGCCTAGCGCGGCGCGAGCGCAACAGCAGACCTACGTGATGAAGATTTCGACGCCGACCATCCACGACATTCCGGACAAATGGGCGGAAAACTTCGGCGCCGCGGTGGAAAAGGACTCCGGCGGCCGCATCAAGGCCCAGCTTTATCCGGCAAGCCAGCTTGGCTCGATCCCGCGGCAGATCGAAGGCACGCAGTTCGGTTCGATCCAGATGGAAGTGGTTCCGCCCGAATTCATGGTCGGTCTCGATCCGCGTTTCGAGGTCATGGCGGCTCCCGGCCTGGTCGATTCGCAGGCGCATGGTCAGCGCGTCGCGGCCGATCCGGCGGTGCTCAAGCTGATGCTCGGTCTCGGCGCCGACAAGGGGCTGCATGGCCTCGGGCTGTTCATGGCCGAACAATCCGTGATGGTGACGCGGATGCCGCTGCGCCATCTCGCCGAATTCAAGGGCAAGAAGATCAGAATTTTCGCCTCTCAGTTTCAGAGCGAGGCGTTCGAGCGGCTTGGCGTCACGCCGGTGGCAATGACGCTCGGCGACGTGTTGCCGGCGATTCAGCAAGGCACCATCGACGGCGCCGTCACCGGAATAGGACCGGTCGCCAATTTCCACATGGTGGACGCGGCGAAATTCGTCACCCAGACCGGGCAGCCGGCGATTTTTTTGATCGCCGTGGTCAACAAAAAATGGTTCGAAGCGCTGCCGAAGGACTTGCAGCAGATCCTCGAGAACGACGCCGCGGCGCAGTCGCTGGCGATCAATCCGTATGCGGTCGAACAGGTCAAGGAATCGGAGTCAAGCTTTACGTCCAAGGGCGGCGAACTGATCACGCTGCCGCCCGCCGAGCGCAGCCAGATGCTGAAAACCATCGCCAGCGTCGGCCCGGATGTGTCGAGCAAAAATCCGGCGCTCGCCGCCGCATACAAAATCGTCGCCGACGCCGCGGCGCGGACGCGACAAGCTTCAAGCCAGTGAGCGAAACTGCTGCCGGCGTGCGGTCTCACTTCAGCCTTGCGATGTAATACGCCAGATCGAGAATCTGCGCATCGGTGATCGGCGCCACGACGTCGGCCATCGTGGCATCGTAGCCGTGGCGGGAATTGTCCTTGTAGCCGCGCAGCGCTTTGACCAGGTACTCCTCGCGCTGGTCGGCGATACGGGGCACGTTGTCCTGGCCGGCAAATGTCGGGGTGTGACAGAAATTGCAGCGGTTCTGCTCGACCAGCGCGCGGGCACGCGCCATGCGGGCGTCGTCGACCGGACCGGCGGGCGGTTGCGGCGCCAGCAGCTTGGCGATGATGTCGGCGAAGCTGCGCAGATCGTCGTCGCTCAAGCCCTTGGCCATCTCGTTCATCGGCTCGGCGACGCGCATGCGCTCGCGGAACATGAGGAGCTGCACCGTGGTGTAGAACGACTGCTGGGCGCCGAGCGACGGCACGCCTGCGGTCTGCGATTGGCCGTCGGCGCCGTGGCAGGCGAGGCAAACCGGCAAGCGCTGCTGCACCGTTTGCGTTTGCGCTCCAGCAGGGACCGCAGCGGCGCAGAGCAGCAGACAACAGATGATGAGATCGCGCACGTTTTCACTCCCAACGAATAATACAAAATCCGGCTGATCGGTTCACTGTCATTCCCGCGCAAGCGGGGACCCATAATCACTGTCGGAGCATATATTGCGCGGCTGTGGTTATGGGTCCCCGCTTTCGCGGGGACGACGGATGAGTGAAGCGAATTAGCCGGAGACCGTATAGTTCGGCCGAGAGCGGCGCGCCGCCCTCGGCCGTCAGCGTTCAATCATGTCGCATTCAGCGCGTGGCGGTCTTTTTGTTGCCGTAGGTGACGCGATACACCGCGCCGTTCCAGTCGTCCGAGATCAGCAGCGAGCCGTCCGGCATGTTCATCACGTCGACCGGCCGGCCGATGTAATTGTTGTTCTGCAGAAAGCCGGTGATGAACGGCTCGACCGATTTCACGCTGCCATCCCTGTTGAGACGGACCAGCGCGATGTCGCCGCCGAACTTGTTGGTGCGATTCCACGAGCCGTGCCGCGCCACGAAGATCTGGTCGTGGTATTCGGCCGGGAACATGTGGCCGGTGTAGAACTTCATGCCGAGCGCCGCGGCGTGCGGACCCATCAGCGCCACCGGCGGCACGAAGTCGCTGCATTTATGGCCCCAGCCGAAGTCGATGTCCGGAATGTTGCCCTGGTGGCAATACGGCTCGCCGAAATCCTCGCCGACCTTGGTGATGCGGTTGAGCTTGTCGTTGGGCCAATCCTCGGACAGCCAGTCGCGGCCGTTGTCGGTGAAGTACAGATCGTGGTTTCGCGGATTCCAGTCGAAGCCGACGGTGTTGCGGATGCCGAAGGCGATCACTTCGGCGCCAGAGCCGTCGAGATTGATGCGGCGCAGCTGGCCATGAGCGCTGTCGTGCAGCACGTTGTTGCCGGGCTGGCCGACCTCGAAATAGAGCTTGTTGTCAGGCCCGATGGCGAGATACTTCCAGCCGTGCGCCTCGTCCTTCGGCAGGTCGTTGTAGATGACGACCGGCTTCGGCGAAGCGTCGATTTTGTCGTCGACGTTCTCGATCTTGGAAATCTGCGACAGCTCGGCGATGTAGAGCGTGCCGTCCTTGTAGGCGACGCCGTTCGGCCGATACAAGCCGGACACCAGGACGTGGACCTGGCGCTTTCCGTCCTTGTTGGTGATGGCGTAGACCTTGTCCTGCAGGCGCGAGCCGACGAACACCGTGCCCTTGGGGCTGTACGCCATCGAGCGGGCATTCGGCATGCCGCTGGCGTAGAGCTCGATATTGAAACCCTTGGGCGCCTTGAGCTGCCCGACCGGCACCTTGTCGGCGGCGGTGGCTAGCGGCGGCGACGGCACCGGCGCGAGCTTCATGGCGGCGGGGTTGTCTGCCGGCCGGCCGATCAAAGGCGAGCCGGGCGGCAGGGCCTCGGGTTGCGCGGCCGCGGGCTGCGCTGGCGCGGGCTGTGCCGGCGCGGGCTGTG
>JASHWN010000214.1 GCA_030044035.1 Xanthobacteraceae bacterium | reverse complement strand
GACGGCGGCCGCTACATCGGCACCGGCACTTACAGCATCACCCGAGACCCGGAGGAAAACTGGCTCAATGCCGGCGCCTATCGCGCCATGGTGCATGACGCCAAATCGGTCGGCATCGTCACCGCGCGCGGCCACCACGGCTACATCCACCGCGAGAAATACTGGGCGCGCGGCGAGGCCATGCCGGTGGCGATGGTTTTGGGCGGCGATCCGCTGGCGTTCTTCTATGGCGGCGTCGAGGCGCCGTACGGCACCTTCGAGCTCGACATCGTCGGCGGCATGCGCGGCCGGCCGACCAAGATGGTGCGCGGCAAGATCACCGGGCTGCCGTTCCCGGCCAATGCCGAGATCGTGCTCGAAGGTTTCGTCACCCCCGACAAGCGCAAGGACGAAGGCCCGTTCGGCGAATGGACCGGGCATTATGCCGGCGGCGTGCGGCCGACCGCGGTGCTCGACGTCAAGGCGATCTATCACCGCAACGATCCAATCCTGCTCGGCGTGCCGCCGATGGGCGGCGGGCCGGACGAGATGGCGCGCTACCGCGCGGTGATGCGCTCGGCGATGATCAAGCAGAACATGACCAATGCGGGCGTGCCCGGCGTGCAGCAGGTGTGGTGTCACGAGGTCGGCGGCGCGCGCATGCTGCACGCCATCTCGATCACGCAGCGCTATCCCGGCCACGCCGTGCAGGCCGCCCATATCGCCGCGCAGTGCGGCGCCTCGGCCTACGCCTCCAAATACATCGTGGTGTGCGACGACGACGTCGACGTCACCAATCTCGATCACATGCTGTGGGCGATGCTCACCCGCACCGATCCCAAGGAGTCGATCCAGTTCATCACCGGCTCGTGGGATTCCAGCGCCGATCCGGCGTTGCCGCCGGAGCGCCGCGCCGCCGGCGACTTCACCCACTCGGTGGCGCTGATCAACGCCTGCAAGCCGTGGCACTGGCGCGACAAATTTCCGCCGACCAACACGCCGAGCCCCGAAGTTGCGCGCAAGGCCAAGGAAAAATTCGGCTGGCTGTTGAACGGGAAGAAGTGAGTCTGGGATGAAGCTCGCCGTCCCGGACATGATTTCGCCGTCGTATTTCGTGGCCGAGGCCGCGATCGAGCTTGGCTTCTTCAAGGCCGAAGGGCTCGATGTGTCGCTCGATCTGGTCTATCCGGTCGACAACGCCTATGCGGCGCTGCGCGACGGCAAGATCGATTTCGTCGGCGGCGCGGCGCATGCGGTGCTCTCGGCATTTCCGGGTTTTGATGGCGCCAAGCTGATCGCCGCGCAGGCGCACGGCATGTACTGGTTTCTGGTGATGCGGTCGGATCTCGGCGCCAAACGCGGCGACCTCGACGTGGTCAAAGGCCGCACCATCGGCGCCGCGCCGTGGGTCAACATGGGGCTGCGCGGGCTGTTGCTCGCCGCCGGCATCGATCCGGAGCGCGATCGCGTGCGCGTCGCGGCGGTGCCGGGCGCGCTTGGCACGGTGCCCAATTTCGGCGTGATGGCCGCGAAGGCGCTCGAGGCCGGCAAGCTCGATGGCTTCTGGGCCAACGGCATGGGCGCCGAAGTCGCCGTGCGCGGCGGTTACGGCACCGTGGTGGCCGACGTGCGCCGCGGCGACGGCCCGAAACAGTGCTTCAATTTCACGGCGCCGACCCTCGCCACCACGGAAGCGCTGATCGCGCGCTCGCCCGATACCGTGGCGGCCGCGGTGCGCGCCATCGTCAAGACGCAGGCCGCGCTGAAGGCAAACGTCGCGCGCGCCAGCGAAGTCGGCCGAAAGCTTTTTCCGGAAACCGAAGCTGCGCTGATCGCCGAATTGATCCGCCGCGATCTGCCGTTTTACGACGCCACGCTACCGCGCGATTTCATCGCCGGCATGACCGCGTTCGTGCGCAGCCAGGGTGTACTCGACCGCGAGGCGGCGTACGAAGACGTGGTGGCGACGCAGTTCAGCGGGCTGTGGAAGGGCTAGGGTGCAGGCGGCTTTGGGCCGTCACGCCCGCGATCAAACTGCAAAGATTCAGCTTTCGCTGGGAACCTTTTCTCCGGCGGACCATCTAAGCGGCTGGAAAGGGATAGTTTATGGTCCAAAATATCGCTAGGCGGACTGTTCCCGCCGTGTCGGACGACACCAATTTGGTGCGGCGAGCGCTCGCCCACGATGCAGGCGCCTTTCGCGCAATCATGCAGAAACACAATCGCCGCCTCTATCGCATTGCGCGAGGAATCCTCGGCAATAACGCCGACGCCGAGGACGCCGTTCAGGACGCCTATGTGGCCGCCTTCACTAATCTTGCGAGTTATCGAGGCGAATCCGCCCTTGCGACCTGGCTGTCCCGCATCGTTATGAACGAGGCCCTGGGACGACTGCGGCGCAGGCGCGCCACCGTGGATATTGCCGCAGGTGACGCCATGCGAAGTGAAGCCGAAATCATCCAATTTCCTCTATCGACCCCGAATGACGATCCGGAACGAACCATGGCACAGCGGCAAATTCTCGAGCTTGTCGAGCGAGCAACCGACGATTTACCGGCTGCTTTTCGATTGGTGTTCGTCACGCGGGTAATCGAAGGCATGAGTGTCGAGGAGACCTCCGAACTTCTCGGCATCAGGCCGCAGACGGTCAAAACCAGGCTGCACCGGGCGCGGCAACTCGTCCGCGAGCAATTGGACAAGCAGATCGGTCCGGTGCTGATGGACGCGTTTCCGTTTGCTGGCCGCCGCTGTGAGCGAGTGACCGAGGCGGTGATGAAACGGCTGGGCATTTGCGAATAGTCGTTGTTGCGGAACCTTTCACCGCGGAATCCCATCTAACGGTTGTCGGGTCCACGGCTGCAAAGGTCGCTGCGCGCCTCGGCGGGAGGAAAGCTTTGTCATGAACGGCCATGTCCTTCCCCTAGAGCCGGCCCGCGCTCCGCACCGTTGCGGCAAACCCGACCGAGCCGAGGTCGAAGGCGCCATACGGACCATCATTCGCTGGAGCGGCGATGATCCGTACCGCCAAGGTTTGATCGAAACGCCAGCGCGAGTGACGCGCGCGCTGGAGGAGGCGTTCGGCGGCTACGCGCAGGACCCTATTGTGATCCTGCAAAAGTCTTTCGACGAGATCGATGGCTACGACGAGATGGAGGCCCTGCGCGGCATCCGGTTCGAAAGCCATTGCGAGCATCATATGGCGCCGATCGTGGGCCGCGCCTGGGTGGCGTACGTGCCCGACGGCCGCGTGGTCGGCATCAGCAAGCTCGCCCGCGTGGTCGAAGCCTATGCCAAGCGGCTGCAGCTTCAGGAAAAACTCACCGCGCAAATCGCCAATACGATCAACGCTGTACTCAAGCCGCGCGGCGTCGGCGTCGTGCTGCGGGCGGCCCATCACTGCATGACGACGCGCGGCGTGCACAAACCCGGCACCGACCTCGTGACCAGCCGCATGCTCGGCTGCTTCCGCGACAACCAGGAGCTTCGTCGCGAGTTTGTTATGATGGCGGCCTGATACTGACGGAGGCGACCGATGGCTGACGAACAAACTTCTCCTGCTGGACCCGATCTGACGCAGGGCGTTGCGCTGTCCGATTTCGTCGACGGCCGGCTGGTCGGACATATCGGCGACGAGGAGGTGCTCTTGGTACAGAGCGGTGCCGAAATTTTCGCCATCGCCGCCTATTGCACGCATTATCACGGCCCGCTCGCCGAGGGCATCATTACGGATGGCGACGTGCGCTGCCCATGGCACCACGCCTGCTTCGATCTGCGAAGCGGCGAGGCATTGCGCGCCCCGGCGCTAAGCGCGGTCGATTGCTGGAAGGTCGAGCAACGCGACAGGCAAATTTTTGTCAAAGAAAAGCGCGAGCGCTCAACGTCGCGCCTGCCCGCCTCCAAAAATCTGCCAGGCCGCATCGTTATTGTCGGCGGCGGCGCCGCCGGTTTTGCGGCGGCCGAGATGCTGCGGCGGCGCGGCTTTGCCGGCAGCATCGTCATGCTGAGCAACGATGCCGCGGCGCCGGTCGATCGGCCGAACCTGTCGAAGGATTATCTCGCCGGCAGCGCACCCGAGGATTGGCTGCCGCTGCGGCCGGAAGGGTTCTACCCCGAAAGTGGCATCGACTTGCAGCTCGATGTCGACGTCGTCGGCATCGATGCGAAAGCACGCGAGGTTGCGATCGGGGGCGGCAAGACATTCATCTACGACAGGCTCTTGCTCGCGACTGGCGCCGAGCCGGTTCGGCTGCCGATCCCGGGCGCCGACCCGTCGCGGCTCCACACGCTGCGTACGCTTGCCGATTGCCGCGCCATCATCGCGGCGGCCGGCAACGCGCGGCGCGCGCTGGTGATCGGCGCGAGTTTCATCGGGCTCGAAGTCGCGGCGTCACTGCGCACGCGCGGCATCGAGGTCGTTGTCGTCGCGCCCGAAGCGCGGCCGATGGAGCGGGTGCTGGGGCCGCAAATGGGCGACTTCATTCGCGCCCTGCACGAAGAGCACGGCGTCGTATTTCACCTGCAGGACACGGTCGCTGCCATGGACGGAAGCCGCGCCACGCTCAAGAGCGGCGGCACGGTCGAAGCGGACCTCGTCGTCGTCGGCGTCGGCGTGCGGCCGCGCCTTGCGCTTGCCGAGCAGATCGGGCTCACGCTCGATCGCGGCGTCGCGGTGAACCAGTTTCTCGAAACCAGCGCGCCCGGTATTTACGCCGCCGGCGATATCGCGCGTTGGCCCGATCCGCACTCGGGCGCAGCCATCCGCGTCGAACACTGGGTCGTCGCCGAACGCCAAGGCCAGACCGCGGCGGTCAACATGCTGGGTCAGAACGAGCCCTTCGATGCCGTGCCGTTCTTCTGGAGCCAGCATTACGACGTGCCGATCAATTATGTCGGCCACGCCGAGCAATGGGATGAGATCGCCATCGACGGTGTTATTGCGTCGAAGGATTGCCTGCTGCGCTACAAGCGTCAGGGCCGCGTGCTCGCCGTCGCCTCGATATTCCGCGACGTCGAAAGCCTGAGAGCCGAACTGGCGATGGAGCGGGCCGTCGTGCAATAGCGCCGCTGTCGGCGGGGGCCTGTCATGACATCCCCGATTTTGGACATTGTGAAGTCGCCGGCGAGACAAGACTCCGACCAATCCGTCGAGCTAGACGATGCGCTTGGCCGTCAGGCCTCGCTCTCCACCGCCCTGGTCTCGGTGTTTCGCGGCAACTTTTGCGATTTTATTCTACCGAATCGCAAGACAACAGCGTTCAAGAAACATTCTGTGATCTACGATGTGGGAGACCGCGAAAGAACTCTGTTCTTTCTCCGGAGCGGTTTTGCCAAGGTCGGAACGATTGCCGTCGATGGGCGCGAAGTCATTTACGATGTGCGCAAATCCGGCGACGTTGTCGGAGAGCTTTGCGCTACCGAAAAGGCCCGCAGCGACCGCGCGGTGGCGCTGGAGCCCACCGATGCCGTCTGCGTGCCGTTTGAAGAAGTCATGCAGTCGCTGCTGCAACAGCCAGCATTGGCTACCGTTTTGGTAGACGTGTTCTGCCGCGCGCTGAAAGAAGCGTATGCGCAAGTCAACAGCATGGCACTCGACGATACTGTTCACCGGCTGATCAAGGTTCTGAGCGGCTTGGCGACCAAGATCGGGCAGCGCTCCGGTCCGCTGGTGCAGATTCCGGTCTATCTTACCCAGGAAGAAATCGCCCAGATGGCGGGAGCGCGCCGCGAACGCATCTCGACCGCGCTCAATTCGCTCCGCCGCCGAGGAATTGTCCAATACTCGGCTAGAGGCCACATGGTACTCGACATCGACGCGCTCGAGCCGTACTTGCCTTGAACAGGCGCTGCGCAATTGCATTAAAATCCGGCACGCGGGTGTTACAAAAGTAACACCCGCGATTTCATGTATGACAGCCGATCGCCTTTTAGATCGGTGTTACACATGTGTGACAGTCGATCATTTTTAGATTGGTGTTACATAAGTAACTGACCGCCGCAATTTTCTTCATACAATTTCGCTCCGAAAATATCGCGCTGGGATGAGCCGCGTTCGCTTTTCGGATCGGCATCCAGGCGACGGATTCCACGGGGAGGCGACAATGGGTTCGAAGGATTTGATCGCTGCCGCACGCGGCATGCGCAAGTCGAAACTCGTGAAACTTGCGGTGCTTGGTACGGCAGCATCGGTTGCAGCCGTCGTCTCATCCGCCGCTCCGCGTCGCGGCGGTTTCGATGCCGAGATCGCGCGCCACGCCCAGACGATGCTCGACGAGGGTAGAAAGATATTTCGCTATGACACGTTCGGCAGCGAGGCGTTCTGGGGCGAGGCATTGCAACTGCACAAGGCGATTGCCGGCGAAAAGAATGGCGGCGTCGGCCCGGGCGTGTCGCCGAAAACGGCCTTGGCGGTCGGTCTCAAGGTGGATGCCGACGCACTGCCGAACGCTCTGAAGAAGCAGCTTGCGGCCGGCAAAGTGAACCTCGACGATCCGGCGACGACGATCGCGCTGCTCAAGTTGAACGCAGTGGTCGGCGTCACGGCGTTCGCCGATGGCAATGGCGCGGTCAAATCGATAGGCATCCAGTGCGCCTTTTGTCATTCAACCGTCGACAATTCGTTTGCGCCCGGCATCGGCGAGCGCCTCGACGGCTGGGCCAATCGCGATCTCAATGTCGGCGCCATCGTGTCTCTGGCGCCTAATCTGCAGCCCTTTACCGATCTGCTCGGCGTCGATGCGGCGACTGTAAAGAAGGTCCTCGCCACCTGGGGGCCGGGCCGCTTCGATGCGGAATTGGACAAGGACGGCAAGGCGCTGCGCCCCGACGGCAAGCAGGCCGGCACGCTCATCCCGCCGGCATTCGGGCTAGCCGGCGTGAATTTGCACACCTGGACCGGTTTCGGTTCGGTGCCGTACTGGAACGCCTATGTCGGCGCCACCGAAATGCACGGCTCCGGAACCTTCTTCGACGCACGCTTGGGCGACAAGGATCAATATCCGGTGGCGGCGAAAAGCGGCGCTTGGAACACGCGAGGCTCTCCCGACAAGCTGACCGCGAAGCTGGCGGCGCTGCACTTTTATCAGCTCTCAATTCCAGCACCGCAGGCGCCGCCGGGATCGTACGATCACGCTGCTTTCGAACGCGGCAAGGCGCTGTTCGACGGAACGGCCAAGTGCGCGACCTGTCACGTCCCGCCGCTGTTCACGGAGCCGGGCAACAATTTACACGCCCCCGCCGAGATCGGCGTCGACTCGTTCCAGGCCGACCGCTCGCCGACCCACATGTACCGCACCGCCCCATTGGCGGGACTGTGGACCCACCAGAAGGGCGGCTTCTACCACGATGGGCGTTTTGCAACGCTACTCGACGTGGTGAACCACTACGACTCGTTGTTGGATCTCAAGCTCAGCGATGCGCAGAAGAAGGATCTGATCGAGTACCTGAAGGGAATTTGATTGCGACGTGAGACCTGCACTGCGACTGAGGCCGCCGCGATCAAAACTGGCCGGCGGTGAAATTGAGCCGCTGCGTCACGTCGCCGGGCTGGGTGACGAACGGATAGGCGTAGTCGACCTCCATCGCGCCGAACGGCGAATCCCAAACCAGGCCGATACCGGCGGAGGCGCGCAAGCCCTTCGAATTGGTGATCTGCTGCGACTGCGACTGCGACAGCGCGGCGAGACTGGTCGCGCTCGCGCCGGTCGCCCACAGGCTGCCGACGTCGGAGAACAGCGCCATTTTCAGATTGGCGTCGGCCGGCACGCCTGGCACCGGCGCCTGCAATTCGGACGACATGGTCCAGTAGACGTTGCCGCCGAGATTATCCATCGTGGTGCCAGGCGTGACGTCGCGCGGCCCAAAGCCGTTGGGCGCGAAGCCGCGGATGAGCTGCGGTCCGCCGAAAAAGCCGTCGAGCAGCGGCAATTGCTGGCCGCCATATGGCGTGACGTAGCCGTCCTGCGTGCGCACCATGCCGACCACGTCGCCGGCGATCTGATGATAGTAGCGTATGTCCTCGGTGGTCTTGGCGAAGTCCGCGCCGCCGCCCAGCCCGGCGATTTCATTGTTGGTCTGTATGCGCAGGCCGTTGGTCGGGTTCTTCGGATTGTCGAGCGTCGAATAGACCATGCCAACGCCGACCGAGGAAACCCAGATCGGCCCGGCGGCTGCCGCCTGCTGGATCGGCAGCGACGAGACGCCGTCCACCGGATCGAGCGACACCGACTGATTGTAGAGCGAATAGGACCAGGTGACGCCGAGCTGTTCGTTCAACGGCGTGCCGAACGTCAATTTGCCGCCATACACCGTGCTGTCAAAGGACTGGTTGACGTTGGCCAAGGTTTCGCTGCCGAACAGCTCGATGCCGGCGGAGAGCCGCTGGTCGAGGAAGTAAGGGTCGCTGAGCGCGATATCGAAACTGCGCGCGTACTGCCCATAGGTCACCGCGACCTTGCCGACATAGCCGGCGCCGAACATGTTGGTGTCGCTGACGCTGACGCTGGCCATCGCTCCGGTGACCGTCGAATAGCCGCCGGAGATCGAGAAATTGCCGGTGTCCTGCTCGACCACATTGATGTCGAGCACGACGCGGTCGGGCGCCGAGCCCGGCTCCATCGCGGTCTTCACCGATTTGAAATAGCCGAGCGCCTTGAGCCGCCGCTCGGCGCGGTCCACCAGCGCACGGTTGTAGGCATCGCCCTCGCCGAAATCGAGCTGGCGGCGGATCACCTCGTCATGGGTCTTGGTATTGCCGTGGACGACGATGCGCTCGACGTAGACACGGTCGCCCTCGTCGATGGTGTAGACGAGATCGACAATTCCGGCCGCAGCCGCGCCGCTGCGCGGCGGCTCGCGATCGATGCGCGCCGCGACGCTGGCGAACGGCTCGCCGCTTCGGGCCAGCGCCATGGTCAACGCGTCCACCGACTTGTCGATGGCGTCGGCATTGAACGCGTCGCCCTGCTGGGTCAGTACATAGGAGCGGAACGCCGCGGCATCGACCGCCTTCATGTCCGATTGCAGATCGACTTTGCCGAAGCGGTAGTACGGGCCTTCGTCGATGACGAAGGTGAGCACGACGCCTTGCTCGCTCGGCTCGTAGCTCGCCGCCGTGCGTACGCGCGCGTCGGCATAGCCGTGGGCGCGATAGAAGCGGCGAATGAGGTCGCAATCGTTTTCGATCTTGTCGGCGTCGTAGATGTCGTTGTCGAGCAGAAAACTCAAGAAGTTGGTCTTGCCGCTCTTGATCTGGCCGGTGAGCTTGTTGCCGGCAAACGCGTTGTTGCCGGCAAAGAGGATTTTGCGCACCGCGAGCTTGTCGCCCTCCTTGATCTGGAAGACGAGATCGTCGCGGCCGTTCTTGGCGTCGATCATCTGCGGTTCGATGCGAGCCTGGAAGTAGCCGTGCTGCTGGTAGATGTCGCGCAGCCGCTGCATGTCGCCCTGCACCATGGCACGCGACAGCGGCCCGCCGGGCTTCGACTGCAGGGCCTTCGTCAGGTCGGCGTCCTTGACTTTCTTGTTGCCCTCGACGGCGACCTTGCGAATAAGCGGATTTTCCACGACCTTGACGACGACGCGGCCGCCGTCATGGCTGATCTTGACGTCAGAGAACAGGCCGCTCTCGTAAAGCGCCTTGAGCGCCGCATCGAGCACAGCGCCGTCGAGCCGGCCATCGGCGGCCGGGTGGAAATAGGAGCGGACGGTCGCGGCGTCGACGTGGCGGTTGCCGCTCACCGCGATGGAATCGGTAACGCCGGCCGCGCGCGCGGCGCCGCACGCGGCCAAGGCGCAAAATCCGCACAGCAGAATTGAAAGAACGACGGCAGAAAACCGGCCGCGCATCCTCGCACCCTGAATTTCCCAAATCCGGGTGCGATCACACTGGGTTGCCACGGCGGCAGCATGACCCTTTGTGTCGGATTGTGAGGAATTCTTGGGGCGCTTGCCATAATGGTTTACGGCTAATTATCGCCCGGCGCCCGGCGCGCAAAGGGCCGAAGGATAAGGCCACTTACGCGACCCCAAAAAGGACGCATTTACCCGTTGCGGCACGCGTCCGCTCGGCTCAATGTTGAGGCTGGCGGTCGCGGCGCGCACCGTGACATGAACTCCAGGAAAGACACGTACCATGGCTAAGCAGAGGATCAGCTACGTTCCGCTCGACAAGATGGATGCGCGCATGTGCGCCGAGATGGAGCGCTGCCGGCGCGAAGGCACGCCGCGGCCGGAAAGCTCGGCGATCCGCGCCCATGTGCCAGCTTGCTTCTGGTTCTTCGCCGATTCCTGGAACAACATTTACCGTAACGGCATCCTCGATCACTCCATCAAGGAACTGTGCCGGCTCTATGTGTCGCGCTCGGTAGCTTGCGAATATTGCGGCAATCAACGCTCGATGAAGGCGACGACAAGCGGCGCGCTGATCGAGGACCAGGTGCTCGATCTGCTCAACTTCGAGAAATCGACCAAATACGACGAACGGCAGAAGGCCGCGCTCGCCTACGCGGAAGCCATCGTCTGGCATCTTGCCACCGACGACGCGTTCTGGGAGCGCATGCACCGGCATTTCAACGAACCGGAGCTGGTCGAGCTCGGCTGCATGATCGGGCTCACGCTCGGCCAGCAGAGCTGGCTGCGGCTCCTCAACATCGAGCATCACCAGGTGCTGGCCGGCACCGCGGCATCGATGGCGCCCGGTTATGAGGATGAGCAGCAGCTCAAGGCAAGCAAGGCGCAGGCGGATTACTGGGCCAAGAAAGCGCCGTCCGAAAGCGCCGCCTGACTGGGCAGCGTTGCGATCAACGAGCGGCCTCAGCGCGCCGTTCGGCGGTCCAGTTGCCGGAGCAGCGGCCGTTCGAGGTGCGCCAGATGCCGCGGCCCTGGTTGCGCCACAGCCGGCCGCGGCCGGTTGCGGTTTGGCCGCCGCCCGACACCGTGACGCCGATCGCGCCGCCGCGGCCTACTGCGCCGGCGACCGCGTAGGCCGAGTCGTCGTCGGCCTTGACGACGTGACCGCCGACGATGCGCAGCGGATAGCGATAGCCGCGGTCGCAATCGCCGACCACCGTAACGATCGAGACGCTCCACAGCCCGTCATAGACGCCGGTAAGCGGCGCGCGCCGCCGCGCCGCCGCTGCGTCGGACGGCGTGACCGCACTCGCGGCCGTAATGACCGCCAGCGTGGCGGCGAGACCCGCGCTGAAAATCCTTTTCATCGATTGGCTCCGGTTTTCTCGGGATGCTGCGATGGCTGTGCCTGCGGCGGCGATGCTTGCGCCGGCGGTGGCGGATAAGGCGGCGGCGCGGTGGCGAACGGCGCGTCGCCCTTGCCCTGATCGTAGCCGGTCTGAAACAACGCGCGCATATAGTCGGGGTCGAACGCGCCGCGGCTCGGCGCGGAGAAATTCGGCGGGATGCTGGCGACGTTGAATGCAGCGCCGCTGCGCTTGGCCACCAAATAGGCGCGATCGAGCATCAGACGGGTGTCGACCTTCACCGCCATGCCGACCGTTTGGGTGAGGATCGATGCAGTGGAGCGCTGCACGACCTGAAAGTCCGGCTGCAGTCCGCTATCGACCACGATGTAGAGATCCGTCGCCGGCAGGCGATAATCGGAGGTCGCCGCCATGAGCTGGGCCGGCGCGACAAAAAACTGGCCGCCGGCGCCGCCGTCGACATGCATCTCGGCGAAACGTTTGCCGTTGCCTTCGACGTTGATCAGCACCGGCGGGAACGCGCCCGGTATGCTGCAGGAGGCGAGCAGCACGGTGCGAAACAGGTTGAGCGCCGCATCGCCGCCGTGGGCCGCGATCGCGCCCATATTCCAGACCACCGAGCGTTCGGCGTCGAGATCGGTGGTGATCACAAATAGCCGCCGGCCGCGGCGGTACTCGGTGGCGATGTCGGCGAGCATTGCCGGCGTAAATTCCTTGGCGATGAGCTCTTTCAACGGCCAAGTGTCGACAAAGCTCTCCGGCGTGGCGCCGACTTCGAAAATATCGGCCGAAGTGATCTTGATATAGGCGTCGCGCATCGCCTCGTCGTACTTCGAACCGGCAAACGCAAACGGCGCCAACAGCGCGCCGGTGCTCACCCCGGTGACGACGGAAAAATCCGGCCGCTTGCCGGACGCGCTCAGGCCGGCCAGGAGCCCGGCGCCGAACGCGCCGTCCTCGCCGCCGCTTGACAGAGCGAGCCAAGGGCCCGGCTTGTCAGGCAGCGCCTTGATGAAATCCGCCGTCGAGTCGGCCCAGAAGCGTACCTCGGGCATGCCGGGAATGGTTGCAATGGCGTCATCCTCGGCGGTGAACGGCGTTCGCGCCGGCAGCGACTTCGCCTGCGCGGCGGCGGCCGGCGTACCGTTCGGCATTTTGCTTTCGCGCGCGCGAAAGTTTCCGCGCGGATGCGGTGCCGCCACGCGGGCGCCGTCCTGCGCCTGCGCCGGCCAAGGAATACTCGCAGGCACCAAGGTGAGTGCAAGAATAAGCGCCGCCACAGAGGCGCCGGCCGCCCGTAGGCTCCAATAGCCGTCCATTCTCATGAGCTTGAGTGTCCCGAAAGCACCGGAAGGTTTGACCCGGTTTCGTTCCTGGTGGTGAGCGCGGGCGGCGGGGCAGCCGCCAGCAAATATGCGTCCCATGTATGAACTTCAATCGCGATTGAATCGGATCCGATCCCGGTCCTGAAGCGCCGATGAACGCAGATGCCTGGAAACAGTGACATTATTCGTGATCCGTCGTGAAGTTGGTTCTGTGCACATCTCGGCGTTGCGCCAGGCGCCGGCGTTCAGGCGTGCCGCTCGGCGACGAATCGCGCGCCTTCGATGAGGATGCCGGCGGCGGCCCCGAACGGCGCCAGAGCCTGCTCGGCCTCGCCGACCAATTGCCGCAGCCGGGCCTTGGCGGCGGCAACGCCGAGCGCGCTCACCATCGTGGCTTTGCCGGCGTCGGCGTCTTTGCCGGTGGATTTGCCGACCAACGCCGGGTCGCCTTCGAGATCGAGCAGATCGTCGGCGATTTGAAAGGCCTGGCCGACCGCCGAGCCGTAGCGGTCCAGCGCGGCGCGCTCGCGTTTTGCCGCCGCGGCCAGAGTGCCGCCGGCCTGGCAGCCAAAACGCAGCAGCGCGCCGGTCTTCATCGCCTGCAGCATCCGCACCTCGTTCTCCTTGAGTCGCAACGGGCCGGCGCCGGAGAACCGGCCCTCGGCGGCGAGGTCGAGCATCTGGCCGCCCGCCATGCCGCCGATGCCGGCCGCGCGCGCCAGCGCGCCGACAAGCTCGGCACGCACTGCGGCGTTCGGATGGGTCTCTCTGCGCGACAAAATGTCGAAGGCGAAGGTGAGCAGGCCGTCGCCGGCAAGGATAGCGGTCGCCTCGTCGAATTTCTTGTGCGCGGTGGGACGGCCGCGGCGCAGCGCGTCGTTGTCCATGGCCGGCAGATCGTCGTGGGCCAGCGAGTAGCAATGGACGCATTCCAGCGCCGCGCCCGCCATCAGGGCGCGCTGCCGCGGCACCTTGAAGAGCGCGGCACTCTCGACCACCAGGAACGGCCGAAAGCGCTTGCCGCCGCCGAGACTGGCGTAGCGCATGGCCTCGAGCAGGCGGTCGGGGCGGGACAGTTCGCCGGGCTCCGGCTTTGCCGCCAGAAGCCGTTCGAGCAGCGCCTCGGTGTCCGCCGCGACGGCGTCGAGGCGGGCGAGGAACCGGTCAGCTTGCTTGTCGTTTTTCTTGTTGTTTTTCTTGGCACTTTTGCCGTTCATCGGGTGCTGCCCAGCGGTTCGGCTCCCTGTGGGGGTGCTGTTCTCGATCCTACATTTACGGGATAACGGTTGAGCCGGACCGCGCCCCGCGCCCGACCAGGGCCGGGTCTTGTGGCCCGACACGAGCCATAACGAGAGCTATCTGTGGCCAACGAGCTTGTAGCGTCAATGGTGCTTGCGATCTGGTTGTACCTGATCGCGGCGCGCGGCGGTTTTTGGCAGGCCGCCGAACGCGACGACCGGTCGGCGCCGGGCGAGATTTCGTCCTGGAACGGCGCTTGGCCGGCGATTGCCGCGATCATTCCGGCCCGCGACGAGGCAGCGTGCATCGGCGAAACCGTGTCGTCGCTGCTGCGCCAGCCTTATGCGGGCGAGTTCAACGTCATCGTGGTCGACGATCAGAGTCGCGACGGCACGGCGCAAGCGGCGCGCGATGCGGCGGCGCGCCTCGGCAAGGCCGATCGGCTCAAGGTGGTGTCGGGGCGGCCGTTGCCTGCCGGCTGGACCGGCAAATTGTGGGCGCAGCAGCAGGGCGTGGCGCTGGTCGAAGGCTTATCGATCGAAGGCGTCCCGAACCCGCCGGACTATTTGCTGTTCACCGACGCGGATATTGTTTACGGCGCCGATGCGCTGCCGCGGCTCGTTGAGCGCGCGCTGGCGAACGGTTTCGTCCTCACCTCGTTGATGGTGAAACTGCGCTGCAAAAGTTTTGCCGAGCGCCTCCTGGTCCCGGCGTTTATCTTGTTCTTTCAGATGCTTTATCCGTTCGCCTGGGCCAACGATCCGCGCCGCGCCACCGCGGCTGCGGCCGGCGGCTGCATGCTGGTGCGTCGCGACGTGCTGCGCGAGGCCGGCGGGCTTGCGGCGATCCGCGGCGCGCTGATCGACGACTGCGCGCTCGCCAAATTGCTCAAAGCGCGCGGCCAGATCTGGATCGGTCTGACCGAGCGCGTGCACAGCATCCGCGCCTATCCGCGGCTTGCCGACATTCGCCGCATGGTGTCGCGCACCGCTTACGCGCAGCTCGGCTATTCGCCGCTGCTCTTGGCCGGCACCATCGCCGGACTCGCGCTCGTCTATCTGGCGCCGGTCGCGCTTGCGATTTTTGCCGACGGCATCCCGCAATTCCTCGGCCTGTTCGTCTGGCTGTTGATGGCGCTCGCGTTCCGCC
>JASHWN010000213.1 GCA_030044035.1 Xanthobacteraceae bacterium | reverse complement strand
TCTCAACATCACCGAAACCACCACCGTGGTGCAAAACCCGGGCACGCCGCAGGCCGCGACCTTCGTCTTTCCCGGCAGCGCCGGCAAAAGTTCGGAGTGGCTGTTGGGCTATGCGGTCGGCGCCGGCCTGGACGTTGGGGTGACCCGGCACTTTTTCCTGCGCGGCGAGTACGAATACGTACAATTCCAGCCGGTGGCGAACACGCCGATCAACGTCAACTCGGTCCGCCTCGGCGGTGCTTTCAAGTTCTGAGCCCGCGTATAGAATCGTTGTGTCCCGGATGCGGTGCAGCGCCATAAGCGCGTTTACGCGCGTCTGCGACGCGCTATGGCAGGTGCACCGCTGATCCGGGACCTTCACAGATACAGAGTTTGTAACGATCCCGGGTCTGCGGCGCACCACTTCGTGCTGCGCCGCGCCCGGGAAACGGCGCCGAGTGCTGCAAGCCCATTGCCGGATCGGCTGGTCCGGGGCTAGACCTGCGCCATGAACGAGGCCTCCGCCGATCGCCTGGCCATCGCCGTGGCGCAGCTCAATCCGACCGTCGGCGATATTTCCGGCAATTTGTCGCGCGCCCGCGCCGCGCGCGCCGTTGCGGCGCGCGACGGCGCCGATCTCGTGGCCTTTTCCGAACTGTTTATCGCCGGTTATCCGCCCGAAGATTTGGTGCTCAAGCCGGCCTTTCAGACCGCCTGCCGCGCCGCCGTGGAAAATTTGGCGCGCGAGACCAGCGACGGCGGACCGGCCGTGCTGATCGGCACGCCGTGGCTCGAAGACAGCAAACTTTACAACGCCTATGCGCTGCTGGCGGACGGCCGCATCAAGGCCGTGCGTTTCAAGGTCAATCTGCCGAACTACGGCGTGTTCGACGAGAAACGCGTGTTCGCCAGCGGGCCGGTGCCGGGCCCGGTCAACTTGCGCGACGTGCGGCTCGGCCTGCCGATCTGCGAAGATACCTGGACCGACTGGGGCGATTACGAGAACGTGGTCGAATGCTTGGCCGAGACCGGCGCCGAGTTTTTGGTCGTGCCGAACGGCTCGCCGTATTGGCGCGGCAAGGCGGACATCCGGCTCAACGTCGCGGTCGCGCGCGTCACCGAGGCGGCGCTACCGCTGATCTACATTAACCAGGTCGGCGGCCAGGACGAGCTGGTATTCGATGGCGCCTCGTTCGCGCTCAATGCCGACCGCTCGGTCGCCTTCCAGCTGCCGGCGTTCGTTGAAGCGGTGGTGACGACCCGCTGGTCGCGCACCAATTCCGGCTGGCGCTGCCTTGAGGGCCCCATCGCCGCGGGCGAGGATTCCGATGAGGCCGATTACACCGCCTGCATGCTGGGTTTGCGCGACTATGTCGACAAGAACGGCTTTGCCGGAATCGTGCTCGGGCTGTCGGGCGGCATCGACTCGGCGCTGTGCGCGGCGCTCGCCACCGACGCGCTCGGCGCCGAACGGGTGCGCTGTGTCATGCTGCCGTTCCGTTACACCGCGCAGCAATCGCTCGATGACGCAGCCGCCATCGCCCGCGCACTCGGCGTGCGCTACGACGTGGTGCCGATCGAGAGCGCGGTCAAAGGCCTCGAAACCACGCTGGCTGAAGTCTTTGCCGGCAAGGCGCGCGACGTCACCGAGGAAAATTTGCAGGCGCGCGCCCGCGGCACTGTGCTGATGGCGATCTCCAACAAGTTCGGCCTGATGGTGGTGACGACCGGGAACAAATCGGAAATGTCGGTCGGCTACGCCACGCTCTACGGCGACATGAACGGCGGCTTCAATCCGATCAAAGATTTGTATAAGACCGAGGTCTATCGCCTGGCGCGCCTGCGCAATCGCTGGAAGCCGGACGGCGCGCTCGGCCCGGACGGGCCGGTGATCGTCGAGAATGTGCTCACCCGCGCGCCGAGCGCGGAGCTGCGCGAGAACCAGACCGATCAGGACACGCTGCCGCCCTACGACGTCCTCGACGCCATCTTGCAGCGGCTGGTCGAAGGCGAGGAGCCGACCGCGAGCATCGTCGCCGCCGGCTTCGACCGCGACACTGTGATGAAGGTCGAGCGCATGCTCTATCTCGCCGAATATAAGCGCCGCCAGGCGGCGCCCGGCGTCAAGGTGACGTTGCGCAATTTCGGCCGCGACCGCCGCTATCCGATCGTCAACCGCTTCCGCGATTCCGGCATGCCGCTGCCCGAGCCGGACCGCTCGCTCGCCGCCGGCGCCATGGCGAAGGCCGGCGCCGCAGATTTTTGAACGATTAGCCGCTTGAGTTTGGACCGTCATCCTGAGGTGGCCGCGAAGCGGCCCTCGAAGGATGCGGCCTGAGCGCCTCGGCCGTCGCCCTTCGAGGCTCGGCGCGGAGCTTGTCATCGGGCCGGCCAAAGGCCGGACCCGTTGGCGCCGAGCGCCTCAGGGTGACGGATACAATTACTGCTGCGATAGGAACGGCGGGCCGACCACGCGCACGTTGCGGCCCTCGGCGTCCTTCGTCGTGGCTCCGCCGGCCTGCGCCGGCGCGGCTGACGCTGCCGGAGCCGGTGCGGCGGCGTTCGGCTCGGCGTTGGCGGAAGCGGGTTTCCCGGCCGGACCGCGCGGCTGGGTCAGCGCCTTCTCGTTCTTCTCGTTGACGATGATGTCGCCGCTCTCCAGCGTGGTCGAATCGTCGGCGTTGCGCAGCGCCTCGGCCCAGTTCTCGCCCGGGCGCTTACATGAGCAGCCGGCGACCAGCTCCTTGCGATAGCGGAACGCGTTCGGCAGTGCGGTGTATTGCTGACCGCTGGTCGAGACCGCCTGGGTCACGTCCTCGCCGGGATTGCGGTAGGTGAACAGCGTGACGTCGGCGGCTGGACACAGGCGATGGCAGGCGCGGTCATCGTCGGCGAAGCGACTCGGCACCGTCGAGTATGAGACCGGGAAGTAATAGCCGTCGCAAGTGCGTACGCAGACCGTGTGGAAGGTGCCGGCCGGCGCGCCGTCGCCGTTCGGATTGACGATGGTGCCGCCGCCGAGCAGCGCTTCAAAAAAGCCCTGCGGACCCGACGCGCGCGCCGCCGCGGCGTATTGCGCGCCGCAATTGTTCTGCGCCAGCTGGGCGATGACGGCCTGGTGCTGCGCCTGGCGATCGCTGCTGCCGCTCTTGAGCTGCTCGAGATCGCTCATCATGCGGTCGAGGTTGCCGCGCATCTCCTGGATCTGGGTGTTGAGCGGCGCGCATTGCGGCGACAGGCCGGAGAACAGCGAAAAGAAGCCCTGGCCGGCGCAGCCGACGCTGTGCGCCTTCGCCAAGATGCGATCGAGGTCGGCCTGCTGCTTGGCGATGGCGTCCTCGTCGCGCTTGATCTGGGCGGCGCGGTTCGGATCGGTCGCGTAGCTGTCGATCGAGGCGAGCTGGGCTTCAAGCCGCACGCAGACCGGATTGGATGACTGTATCGGCTGGGCTGGCGCGCTGCCTTGGGCCGGATATCCCGGAGCCGGACCCGCTTGCGCCGGATAGGGTTGTGCGGGGTAAGGCTGTTGAGCGGGGTAAGGCTGCTGGGCTGGATAAGGCTGCTGGGCCGGATAAGGTTGAGCCGAGTAGGGCGGCGGCGGGTAGGGCTGCTGTGCCGGATAGGGCTGTTGCGCGGTCGCGACGCCGGCCAGCGCGAGCACACCCAACATGGCCGCGCCCAGATCGCGCGCAAGCTTGATCATTATTGGCTTCCCCGACCCGCTTTCCGAGCCGATTCGATCAAGCCGGTCAATGGTGTCCAAAGTAAGTCGGAAGTCAGAAGTCGGAAATCGGAAATCAGAAGTCAGGGCTCGAAGCTGCGACTTCCGACTTCCGATTTCCGATTTCTGACTTCCGATTTCTGAGCTTCTGACTTCCGCCTACTCCGCGTCTGGTTGGTTTTCCGGGCGCGCCCGATCGAAGGCCGGCAGCTTAAGGCATGCGGCCTCGACCGCGACGATCTTAGGAAATGGATCGAGCGGCACCTTGAGCCGCCGCGCGTTGTAGACCTGCGGCACCAGGCAAATGTCGGCGAGCGTCACGGCCTTGCCGCACGCATAGGGACCCGGCTCGATCAGCGCTTCGAGCGCGGCAAATCCTTCGCGCACCCAGTGATGATACCAGGCATCGATCGCGCTCTGCTCCTGGCCCATCTGGTTTTTCAGATAGCGCAGCGAGCTGGTGTTGTTGAGCGGATGAATGTCGCAGGCGATAAGCTGCGCCAGCGCCCGCACTTTTGCGCGCGCGATGGGGTCCTTGGGCAGAAACGGCGGCTCAGGATGCGTCTCGTCCAAATATTCGATGATGGCGAGCGACTGAATCAAAATCTCGCCGCCGGGCGCGACCAGCGCCGGCACCCGCATTTGCGGATTGACGGCGCGGAATTCCGGCCGCCTGTTGTGGCCGCCGTCCTTGACCAGATGCACTGACACCGTGTCGTAGCTCAAACCTTTGAGATTGAGCGCAATGCGCACGCGATACGCCGCCGACGATCGGAAATAGGAATAGAGTTTCACGACAGCCTCCATTCGTCATTGCGAGGAGCGAAGCGACGAAGCAATCCAGAACGGTGCCGCCGTACTGGATTGCTTCGCTTCGCTCGCAATGACGCAACGCATTATTCCTCTTCCTTCTCCACCTCCATCTCGGCGACCAGTTGCGCCGAGCGTTCGGTGAGCTGGGCGACGGCACGGTCGAACGCTTCGCGATCGGACGGCGTCAAGATGTCGGTGAGGCGGCGGGCGAACGCGAGCGCGTGCGGCGCGACCTCTTCGTACATGACGCGCCCGCTCGCGGTCAGCGACAGAAACGACTCGCGCATGTCGGCGCGGTTGCTGCGGCGCGCCAACAGCTTGCGCTTCTCCAAGAGCGCGACGGCGCGCGACACCTTGGTCTTGTGCATGTGCGTGTGCGCGCTGATCGCCTTCGCGGTCATCACGCCGTATTGGCCGAGCGTCACCAGCACGCGCCATTCCGGCACCCCGATGCGGTAACGCCGGGCATAAACCCGCGACAGCGCCAGCGACACCAGACTCGCCACGACATTGAGCTGGTAGGGCAGAAACTGCTCGAGCTTCAGCGGCGCGTTGTCGCCGGTCGAAGCTGGCGCGCCGGCGGCCGGTTCGTCCGCGGGATGTTTTTGAGTGGCCCGTTGGCCTCCCTTGTCTTGTCCCACCGTGTCGCCCACGAACGATCTCCCGAGCCCGTGCGGCTTTCAAGATGGACGAACTCACTGCCGGGCGCAACGAGGGATAGTCGGTGCGCGCTGGCCTGTGGTATTCTGATAACAGGCGCCTCGGGTCGAAACGGCGCCGGAGTGAGGGGGAGGAACTTTCATGTCGGAAATGGCTGCACCGCGTCCGCTGGTCCCCGCCTTTGCGGGCATCTACAGCGCGTTCGAGCCGCTGGTCCTGCCGCTATTGCGCTTCGGGCTCGGCGTAATCCTGATGCCGCACGGCTGTCAAAAACTGTTCGGCTGGTTCGGCGGCGCCGGGTTCGAAAAGTTCACCGGTTTCTTCGACAAGATGGGCTGGCACCCGGCGGCGTTCTGGGTGGCGCTGGTGGCGCTGACCGAGCTGGTCGGTGGCTTCCTCCTGGCGGTCGGCTTTCTCACCCGCTTCGCCGCGGCCGCGATCGTCATCTTCATGATCAACGCGGTGTGGGCGACCTCGGCGAAAGGCTTTTTCTGGCAGCAGGGCGGCTGCGAATATTCGATCCTGATCGGCCTCGTCGCGCTGGTGTTTTTGGTGAAGGGCGGCGGCCGGTTCTCCGTCG